>CAYWMO010000039.1:0-5920 GCA_964459625.1 uncultured Gammaproteobacteria bacterium
CGCTTAGCGGAGAAATGCTTCGGGATTTTACTTGGGGAGAACTTGCCGATTGGTATTTGGAAATTGCAAAAATAGAAGGAGGAAAAGAAGAAATTTTGAATTACATATTGAATACTTTGTTGAAACTGTGGCATCCATTCATGCCATATGTGACAGAAGCGATTTGGCAGGAAATTTACGGAGAAAATGAAATTTTGATGATTGCGCAATGGGCAAAAATCAAAAACAAAACTGCTGAAGGAGAATTTGAAATTATCAAAGAGATTATTACCCAGATTAGAGCCGTACGCGCCGAGAACAAAGTGGAACCGGCCAAAAAAATAAAAGCCGTTTTTTCCGCCGGCGATAAGAAAAAAATATTAAGTAAAAATGCGGAAATAATAAAAGGTTTGGCTCGTTTGGAAGAATTGAAAATAAAAATTAAAGCCGTTAAACCGAAGAAATATGTGGGATTTGTGGCAAGTGGCGTAGAAATATTTTTGGATGTGATGGGCGATGTTGATATGGAGAAAGAAAAGATACGCTTGGAAAAAGAAATAGAGGAAACGGAAAAATATTTTCTTTCTTTGCAAGGAAAATTAAACAATCAAGATTTTATCGCACATGCTCCCTCGGCGGTGGTGGAGAAGGAGAAAGTTAAACTTGCAGAAACGCAAGAAAAAATAAATAAACTTAAAAATCAATTAAAAAATTTAGTTTAAATATATGAAAGTCGATACTGACGTCAAAAAAATAGAAAGTTTATTGACTCGCGGAGTAGAAAATATTTATCCGACTAAAGATTTTTTGAAAGATCTGTTAAAGTCGGGAAAGCAACTGACTCTTTACACGGGTTATGATCCGACTTCGCCGACTTTGCATATCGGACACGGTATCACCATGCTGAAGTTGCGTGAATTTCAGGATCTCGGGCATAGGGTTATCATGCTCATCGGAGATTTTACCGGTATGATAGGCGATCCTACGGATAAACTTGCAACCAGAAAACAATTGACTCGCGAACAGGTTTTAGAAAATTGTCGTGAATACAAAAAACAGGCCGGTTCAATTTTGAATTTTGAGGGAGAAAATCCGGTGGAAATAAAATATAACAGCGAATGGCTTTCCAAAATGAATTTTGCCGATATTATAGAACTGGCTTCGCATTTTACCGTGCAACAAATGTTGGAACGTGATATGTTCCAAAAAAGATTGGAAGAAGAAAAGCCTATTTTTGTCCATGAATTTATGTATCCGATGATGCAGGGGTATGACAGTGTGGCTATGGATGTAGACGGAGAAGTTGGTGGAAACGATCAAACATTTAACATGTTGGCCGGCCGAGATTTAATGTCGGAATTGAAAGGAAAAAACAAATTTGTTTTAACCACAAAATTGTTGGTTGACAGTTCGGGTAAAAAAATGGGCAAAACCTCCGGTAATGCCGTGTCTTTGAATCAAACTCCGGAAGATATGTTCGGTAAGGTTATGAGTTGGAGCGATGATATGATAGTCAAAGGGATGGAAATTTGTACCAGAATGGATATAGCAGAAGTTAAAAAAGCGGAAAAAGAATTAGGGAGCGGAGGTAATCCGCGAGATTATAAAATGATCTTGGCTTTTGAAACCGTGAAAACTTTTTTAGGTGAAGCAGCTGCTCAAAAAGGTAAAGAATATTTTATAAGCACGTTTTCCAAAAAAGAAATTCCCGTCGATATTCCAGAACTTCTCCCAAGTAAAAATGATATTATTACCGTACTTGTTGAAAGTAAAATTTGTAAAAGTACTTCCGAAGCTCGACAAAACATTACTCAAGGCGGGGTGAAGATAAACGAAGAAAAAGTGGATGATATCAAAGCTGAGGTTAAAAAAGGCGATATTGTGCAAAAAGGAAGCAGATTTTTTGTAAGAATTGTTTAGTTTATGTGTAAAGTAGAAAAACAATTGGAAAATTTATTGAGAAAATGCGGCGTAAAAGGGGATATTGTATTTTCTTTTCCACCAAAGTCGGAAATGGGTGATTTGGCTTATCCTTGTTTTGATTTGGCAAAAACCGAAAAAATAAACCCGGCTGAGGCGGCGAAAAATTTAATGGAAAAAATCAACGACAAAACGGCAAAAGTTTCTTTGATAGAAAAAGTCGTCAATTATGGCCCTTATGTAAATTTTTATTTTAAAACCGGCGAATATGCAAAAATGATTTTGGACGATATTGTCAAAAAAGGAAAAAAATACGGTTTGAATAATAGTGGTAAAAATAAAAAAGTCTTAATCGAATATCCTTCAAATAACACTCATAAAGAACTGCACGTTGGTCATCTGCGCAACATTTGTTTGGGTAATTCTTTGGCTAATATTTTTGAAGCCAACGGTGTTAAAGTTACCAGAATAAATTATCTGAATGATTTTGGAGCACATGTGGCAAAATGTCTTTGGGGTTTGCAAAAATTTCACGGCAAAGAAAAGCCACCGAAAGATCGTCAAAAATGGCTAGGTGAAATATATGCGGAATCCAGTCGCTATCTCAAAGAGCATCCGGAAATGGAAGCTGAGGTGGCTCTACTGCAGCAAAAAATGGAAGCCAAAGACAAAAGCTTATGGTCTTTATATTTACAAACTCGCCAATGGAGTATAGATGGCTTTCTTGATATTTTTAAAGATTTAAAAGTTGTTCATAAAGATGTTTTTTTTGAAAAAGAAACCAAACATGTCGGTCAAAAAATGGTGGATAAATTATTACAAAAAGGTGTCGCTCAAGTTGGTGAAGGAGGGGCGATTATTGCGGATTTAAACAAATACGGCCTGGATATCGCATTGTTACGAAAGAGTAACGGTTCTGGCCTCTATTTGACTTCTGATTTGGGTTTGGCTGTCGCTAAAAATAAAAAATATAAAGTTAACGAAAGTATACACTTAACCGGTATTGAACAAATACTTTATTTTAAGCAATTGTTTAAAATTTTGGAATTAGCCGGGTATAAATATAAAATGACACATATCGGATACGGGTTGGTAACTTTACCGAGCGGCAAAATGTCTTCTCGCGAAGGAACGGCGATTTTATATATAGATATTTATAATGAAATTTTTGATAAAGTTTATCAAGAAACGATAAAACGCCACCAAGATTGGTCTAAGAAAAAACTAGAAGAAAATACCAAAAAAATCGCCTTGGGTGCCATTAAATTTGATTTTCTCAAACATGAAGCGCAAAAAAATATCGTATTTGATCCGGCTAACGCGATTTCTTTCGACGGATTTACCGGACCGTATGTACTGTATACGATAGCTCGTATCAACAGCTTGCTTACCAAAGGGAAAAAATGTTCTATCAATAAAGCCGATTATTCTTATTTAAAAAACGAAGAGGAAAAAAATTTGATAAAACAACTTTCAACTTTTGGTGCAGATATCGAAAAATCGTTTAAAAATTACAATCCGTCGGTAATTGCCAAATATAGTTTTGATACCGCCAAAGTGTTTAACGATTTTTATACTAAAGTGAGTATTTTGAAAACCGACGATGAAAAAATACGTTGTGCCAGATTATCTTTGTGTTTGGCGACAAAAATAGTATTGCAAAATGCTCTAAATCTATTATCCATAGATACGGTGGAAGAGATGTAGAAGTTTACGAAAAATAAAGCAAAATCGATGATTTGAAGGTTTTGTCAAAATAGAGTAAAATAAGTATATTAAAAATTAATTAAAAATTTTATTATGATTTTTCAAAACAAAAATAAACAAAACGTGGAAATCGAAGAAAATTATATTGAACAAACAACCAAAGAGACCGAAGATAATATTGATACAGTTGTTGGTCCGTCGGTAAACGTAGAAGGGGATTTTAGCTCCGAAGGGAATATTATAGTCAAAGGTACTGTAAACGGCAGTGTACATACCAGTCGTGTGTTGAGCGTTGAACCTGGAGCGAAAATTATTGCCAACGTTAGGGCTGGCAGCGCTTTGATAGCCGGAGAAGTGAGAGGAAATATGAAAGTAAAAGAATCTTTGGAATTGGCTTCTACTGCTCGTGTTTTGGGAGATATAGAAGTAAAAGTGCTGTCCATAGAACCCGGGGCGATAGTTTTTGGTAAAATCACTATGCCGGGTATAGAAGGTGTTGAAATTAAGTCAGGACGTCGCAGTAAAAAAATCGAGGAACAGACGAATGAACAAAACGAAGAATATCTCGGTTAATTTTTACGAAGTTTTATAGAGCGGTTATGTACGTTTATTTATACGACAGTTTTTTGGAGCAGCGAAAATATAGCGGTATTGTGAAAACAATAGAAAACAGATTGACGGATTACGGAATTTCCGGCAAAATTTTGCGTTTGAACAATTTTACCGATGCCAAACCTATTATTGATGATGAAATAAAAAGAGGAGCAACGAATATTGTTATTGTGGGAAATGATAAAACGTTTGGATTGGTGTTAAGTCGCGGTGCCGGGAGTAATTGTGTTTTTGGATTTTTACCCATAGGAGTGGAAAATAATACGGTGGCTCCGGTACTCGGAATTCCTTTGAATGAAGACAGTGTGGAAGTTTTGGCCAAGAGACGAAAAGAAAAATTGGATATAGGTTTGGTAAACAATCGTTTTTTCGTTTCCCAACTTCACGTAATGCCTTCCAGAGTTCAAGTGATTTATGATCGTAAATTCAAAGTTACGGCTGCCGACAAAATGGAAGTGGTAGTTTGTAATTTTCAACCGTTTTATTGGAAAAAAGATAAAAAAGACAAAGAAATCAGAGTTGTCCATCCGCAAGACGGTAAATTGGAAGCGTTTTTGCGACCATTGACAAAAAGCGGTTGGTTTGGGTATAAGTATGAAGAACCAAGTATATTTCCTTTTGAAGAAATGGAAATTATAGGGGAAAGCGCTTTTTTGGTAGAAACCGACGGTCGTCAAACAAAAGAAATAAATTTAAAATTGAAATTGGCTAAAAGTAAAATAGAAATGATTGTCGGGAAAAATAGGATGTTTTGATATGTATTATGTTTATGCAATAGAAAGTTTGAACAGAAAATATATTTATATTGGAATTACCAATGATATTGATAAAAGGGTAAAACAACATAATACGGGTAAGAATAAAACGACTAAGCCATATTTACCGTTTCAAATATTATTTACAGAGGAGTACAAAACAAGGATTGATGCTAGAAAAAGGGAAAAATATTTAAAATCAGGTTGTGGTAAAGAATATGTTAAAAAGTTAGTTGCTCAGATGGCGAAATTGGTAGACGCACTACCTTGAGGTGGTAGCGGCCGCAAGGCCATGGAGGTTCGAGTCCTCTTCTGAGCACAAGATTTATTAATAAATAATTAAACAAAGAGGTAGCGAAACCTGCCTGCCGGTAGGCAGGTTGGTAGACGCACTACCTTGACCTGCCTGCCGGTAGGCAGGGGTGTAGCGGCCGCAAGGCCATGGAGGTTCGAGTCCTCTCTCGTCCACGTATGAAATATTTTATTGGAATAATAATTACGGCGATAGGCATATTTTTTGTTTGGAAAACGGAGTGGTTTATGGAAAATTTCGGACGTATCGCTTGGGCCGAGGAAAAACTAGATGTGGAAGGCGGAAGTAGATTGGCCTATAAGCTTATCGGCTTAATTTTGATTTTTATCGGTTTTCTTCTCATTACCAATATGTGGGAAGGTTTTTTAATGGCCACTTTAGGCAAAATTTTTATCAGATAAACATATGTCTAAAAACGAATTATCGTTATTGGATCCGGAAATTATTTATAAAAAAATAGGATTAATCGAAGGTATGAAAGTGGCGGAGTTTGGTTGTGGACGAACCGGATATTTCACGTTTACCGCTTCCAAAAAAGTCGGTGATAAAGGAACTGTATATGCCATGGATATATTGAAAGATGTTTTGGAAAGTATCAAAAACACAACCGGAACTGTGTTGCCAACGATTGGGA
>CAYWMO010000040.1:0-5872 GCA_964459625.1 uncultured Gammaproteobacteria bacterium
CAGCCCAGATGCGTTAGCGTCATGGTACCACTCTTTGGAGAAATGACAATTTAGTTTTTAAAGTTAAATAACGGGTGGAACCGTCTGGATTAAAATAATCTTGACCCCGATATCTCTATTTTGAGGTATCGGGTTTTTTATTAAAAAGTATAATCCGAATAATACGAATTAGTATCCGAATTCCCCAAATATTGGCGAAATTCGAATTATTCGGGTGAATCAATTTTTATTCGGAGCATTCGATAAAATTTGTAGATTCGGATTATATAAAAATAAACAATAAATAATAATTTAATAATGTTATATATATGAAAACAGACATTGAGATGATGCGTCATAGTTGCGCGCATTTGGTGGCTGCAGCCGTGGCCGAACTTTACCCGAAAGCCAAATTCGGCGTAGGCCCGACTGTTGAAAACGGGTTTTATTATGATATAGATTTTGGCGCTTCTATCAACGAAGAAGATTTGCAAAAAATAGAGGACAAAGCCAAAGAAATGCAAAAGCAAGAAGTGGAATTTTTCCGTCAAGAGACGGGTCTTGACGAGGCAATTGAACTATTTGCCAAAATGGGTCAGGACTACAAAGTGGAACTTTTAAATGATTTAAAAAACAAAGGTACGACCAAAGTTGATGACGAAGAACTTTCTGAAATTGGCGAAAATATTGATAAAGTGACTATTTATAAAACCGGTGATTTTGTAGATCTTTGTCGCGGGCCTCATGTCAAAACTGCCAAAGAAATTGGCGCTTTCAAATTGAATAAATTAGCCGGCGCTTATTGGCGAGGAAAAAGTGAGAATCCGCAATTGACTCGCGTTTACGGACTTTGTTTTGCCAAACAAAAAGAACTGGACGAATATTTGACTCTTTTGGAAGAAGCGGAAAAACGCGACCATCGCAAATTGGGTAAAGAATTGGACCTGTTTCATATTGACGATATGGTTGGTTTGGGTTTGCCTCTGTGGCATCCCAAGGGCGCTATAATGTGGCGGGTAATTGAAGATTTTTGGTATAAATATCATTTGCTTCACGGTTATGAATTGGTACGTACTCCGCACATTGGCAATAAAGCGTTATGGGAAACTAGCGGACATTGGGGGTTTTACAACGATAGTATGTATCCGCCATTGGAGGTCGGGCAAACACTCAAAGAAAGTCAAAACAATCAAGAAGCCAAAGAACATGAAACTTATTTGCTCAAACCCATGAACTGTCCGTTTCATGTCCAGATTTTCAAAAATCGTCCATATTCTTATCGTGAGCTACCTCTTCGTTGGGCAGAATGCGGAACAGTTTATCGCCATGAGAAAAAAGGACAGTTGTCTGGTTTAACTCGCGTTCGGGGTTTTACTCAAGATGACGCGCATATTATCTGTACCAAAGAACAAGTAGAAGACGAACTCAAAAGAGTGATAGATTTTATTTTGTTTATTTATAAATCATTCGGTTTCAATATTGACGATGTGCAAGTATTTTTATCGCTTCGCGATCCCAAAGACAAAGAAAAATATGTCGGAGGGAATGAAGGTTGGGAATTGACGGAAAATGTTTTGCGTAAAGTTGCGATAGAGAAGAAGTTAAATTTCAAAGAAGAAGAAGGTGAGGCCGCTTTTTATGGTCCGAAATTGGATTTCAAAATTAAAGATTGTTTGGGTCGTTTGTGGCAATGTTCCACGCTGCAGTTTGATTTCAATTTACCGGAGCGTTTTGATTTGAATTTCGTCAATAACAAAGGCGAGCAAGAACGCCCGTACATGTTGCATCGTGCGCTATTCGGTTCATTTGAAAGATTTATCGGTTTGCTTATTGAACATTATGCCGGAGCATTTCCAGTATGGTTTGCGCCAACACAAATTATGCTCGTGCCAGTGAGCGAAAAACATGTAGAAGGTGCGAGAAAAATAAGAGAAGAATTGTTTGAAGCCGGTTTGCGTGTAGAAAGCGACGAAGCGGATGAAACTCTCGGTAACAAAGTTCGTAAAGCTGCCAAACAAAAAGTGCCTTATATCATTGTAATCGGAGATAAAGAATTAGCAGGAGAGGATTGGATGATCAGAATCAGGGGACAAGAAAAACAAGAAAAAATGAGTAAAGAAAAATTTATTGAAAAGATTTTGAAAGAAGTAAAAGAAAGATTGTAAAAAAAAGAGCGCCGCGCGGCGCTCTTTTGGTAAGGTGCAATTTTATTTTTCACCAATGGTTTTAACGGCTCTTCTGTAAAGATCCGGATCGAGCTTTTCCATTATTGCTCGACGATATTTTTCGGTTACCAGGAACTGTTTCATCCCTTCGCGATAAATTTGACTGCGAACAAAAAAGTTCGCGTCTTTTTTTGTCAATTTCTCCCAAACTTGCGAGAGGAACTCTGTAGAAAAAACCTTGTTAGGAAACACATCGGCTCTGTTGCCGACGATAAGCTGAATCAAAAAGTCAAAGTCGTCGGAAATGTTTTGCCAAATTTCCGTTTTTTCTTTTTGGCTCAACATTTCAAAAACAGAGTAGTTAGTTTTTTGCAGCATGATAAAAAGCTGCGGACTTCTTTCTCTGGCCAATGAAACAAGTAATTCTTTTTTTCTCCGTTTTTCTTGTGCGTGGGTTGAAGCCCTCGCTTTTTTTACATCAAACAAAGTGCCTTGTTCTGTGTCCATCGTGTATACTCCTTTGGTAGGTGGATTTTAAAGAACATTTTTATTTTGTACTTTTTATGCGTAAAAGTCAAGTTGTCTTGCCAAGACACAAAAAAACGGTTAAAATGGGCTAAAATATGCCCAAATACTATCACCTTATCACTTTTGGCTGTCAGATGAATAAAAACGACTCAGAGCGTGCTGGGGCGCTTTTGGAGTCTCTTGGCATGAAAGAAACGCCTATATTGGAAAAGGCGGATTTGGTGTTAGTAAATACCTGTAGCGTGCGTCAAATGGCAGAAGATAGGACTAGCGGGATAAATAGAAAAATTACCAGATTACGAAAAATTAAATCAGATCTGATTTTTGCTGTGACCGGTTGTATGCCGGGGCGTGATACGGATGGACGATTGCGAAAAAAAATTCCCAGTGCGGATCTATTTTTTCCGATTATTGATCTTCCAAAGTTATCGATATGGTTGCGAGAACTTCGACCTGATTGGTTTAGACTGAAATTTGAAGATGTTGGACAATATTGGAATATAGATCCTAAGCGTGAACATGATTACAAAGCTTTTGTTACTATTCAAATCGGTTGCAATAATTTTTGTTCATATTGCGTAGTGCCTTATGCTCGAGGTAGAGAAAAAAACAGACCGATAAAAGATATTTTGCAAGAAATTAAAAAAGCGGTGAAAAATAATACTAAAGAAATTACACTTCTTGGACAGGTTGTTAATAATTATATTGCACCAGATCCGGAAAATTATAATAAGAAAAATCCTTTTTATCCAGCAATTCAAAAAAACGATTTTGCCGCTTTACTTTGGGAAATAAATAAATTGCCGGGCGATTTTCGTGTATTTTATACCGCGCCCGATCCGCAACACTTTGACGATTATCAAGTTCAAGCGTTGAATTTGCCCAAAATGGTCAATTACATCCATTTACCGGTGCAAGCGGGGGATAATGAAATACTCAAAAAAATGAATCGCAAATATACCTGCGAACAATTTATAAAATTAATCAAAAAAATTCGCGCGCAAAAACCCGAGATTGCCATTGGTACGGATATTATTGTCGGGTTTTGTAGTGAAAGCAAAAAACAGTTTGAGCAAACGGTTGATTTGTATAAGCAATGTGATTTTGATATTGCGTATCTTGCTATGTACAGTCAACGCAGTGGGACGGTAGCGGCTAAAATTTATAAAGATAATGTGGAAGTTACGGAAAAAAAACGCCGTTGGCGCGTGCTCCAGGATTTGATGGAAGAAATTGTATTGCGTAAAAACCAAAAATATTTAGGACAAATTGTGGAAGTGCTGGTTGATGAATTCAAAGACGGAGCATGTACGGGAAATAGTAGTGAAATGAAAATGGTACAATTTTTGGGAAATAAAAAAATGATTGGAAAATTGGTAAAAGTGAAAATAAATTTTGCGGAGAAGTGGATACTCAAGGGCGAAAGGATTTTAGATTGATGACCTGCCTGCCGGTAGGCAAGGTTTTAGATTTTAGAACGACACTTAAACCCTGCTTTTGGCGGGGTTTTTAAATATCCTGATTTCTTTATTAGCATTGACAAAACTGGCTTTTTATGCTATATTATGATGTAATTTAAATAGTACATTAAAAATAAAAATAAAAGGAGGAGGAGATGAAAAGGTTGATTTTAATCACCTTTTCCGATCCGACAAATACTTGGTACAGTTCGCGGTATCGCGAGTTCATCAAGTATTTTTTGGAGAGGATACGGAAAAGATTCGGAATTACGCAAGAGTTGGAAATCGTCGTCAAATACATTGAACTTGCTCCGGATACAGAGCCTGCCCATGTGATTGGAAATTTTTTTAGGGACAGGAATCCTGAGATTGCCGGAGTATTTGTCCAAGCCCACAGTTCGATAGAGGTCAACAAAAAAATTCTTTTTTTGGCCGAGATCATGAAAGACGACGATCATTTGGTAGAAGTTTTTTTCTTTGAAAACAGAAACACTTTTTTGTTGAAGTCTGTTTTCAAGGGAAAAATGGAAGGAGAAGATTTATAGCCCCGCACTCGCGGGGTTTTTTATTTTATAATCGTATTTTTTACCAATTCCTCAAATAGTTGTTGCGCTTTCTCCGGCAAAATAATTCCGTTTGCGGTTTTGTATTGTTCGCTTTGTGTGCAAAGAGAGGTGAGTTCTGGAACAAAGTTTTTTTGGACTATCAAAACACCGTTTTCGGTTTGAAAATAATATTGATCATAGCCGCACCCTTCAACTCCTTGAGTCAGTTTGTATCCTTCGCGGTCGCCAATTTTTGTTTTTTCCAAAAATCCTTCACTTTCTTTGATACTACCGTCGGTATTTATATATTCTTTGAGGTAGTCGCCGCCGAATTTCAATATCGCTTTCTCCATGGATAGAGTGGTAAAAGAAAATTTGACCGTGAAATCGCGCAAAGTGGTGGTGGGTAGGGAATCTCCTTTGAAGTCGCAAAAATCGGTGTGTGAAAAAGTTTCTACCGTATGAAAAAGAGTGATAGCACTGTTTTCATCTTTGACAAACATAGGCGCCGGCAAGGGAATTTTTAAATCCGCGGTTTCATAATATTGTTTATCAGTGGTTTTGATTGGTGATAAATTCTGCTTTGGGGCGGTTTTCAAACAACCGGTCAAAACAAACAAAGATATTAGTAATGAGAAAAAAATAATTTTTTTCATATAAAATAAAAGATTAATTTTTTATGTTTTTATTATAGACCTTTTCTTTGTTCTTGACAAAACAGGCGATTAAATACAAAATACCGATACAGTTCTTTTTTATGGAGGGCTTGGTCATGGCCAGCGACAGAGAAAAAATTTCAAACTTGATCGAGGAGATCAAGAAGTACGGGGAACAGTTCGACCCCGAACGATTGGCCACTTTGCCGAGAGTTTGGGAAGATTCTCCCAACATCGATCTGGTTCAAAACCTGTTCAACGATTGCGCGCTCGGCAATATTATTTGCGAGCCCGCTCAACCGGGACTACGACCTCTGGAAAAAGTTCTTGACGATCTTCGTCGAGAATTTACCAAGGATTTCGTTTAGTCCAAATTTCAACCGAGCCCTTTGTCAGGGCTCTTTTTTTGACTAAAAAATCAAACTTGATATAATGAAAATAATATGAAAAACAAACTCCCCAAATTAATAGTTATCTGTGGCCCGACAGCTTCGGGTAAAACCGATTTGTCCATATCTCTAGCCAAAAAATTTAACGGA
>CAYWMO010000041.1:0-5723 GCA_964459625.1 uncultured Gammaproteobacteria bacterium
CAATGGGTTCATCAACAAGACGTGAGACCGGGTTTGGCCAACAGATTGATGAGCTATTCTGCGACCAAAGTTACGGTGGCCATAAACGAAAGTTTACAATATTTTCCCGTTTCAAAATCCGAATGGATAGGTAATCCGGCTCGAGAATTGGATGTTCAAGACAGAGAAGTGGCCAAAAGTAAATTTGGTATCAAAGATAACGAACCGGTTATTTTTGCTTTGGGCGGAGGAACAGGTTCTTTTAAAGTCAACAAAATGATTTTGGAAGCTTTGAATCATTGGCCGAAAAGTTGGCATGTTATCCACCTGGTCGGCAAAGAACGCCCGGCTGAGATGGCGGAAAAAGCCGTTGGATTCTTTCCAAATTATCAGATGTCTCGTTTTTTTGACGAAGAGATGAAGTATGCTTATGCTGCCGCCGACGTAGTGGTAAGTCGCGCCGGATTTGGCACAATCACCGAATTGGCTTTGCTTTCCAAAGCCGCCATTCTTTTGCCGATTTCTGACTCGCATCAATTGGAAAATGCTTTATATTTGGCGCAAAAAAATGCTGTTGTATTGATGAACGAAATTTGGGACAATGGTTTGAAGCTCGGTAAGGCCGTACAGGATTTGGTGGAAAGTAAAGATAAAAGAGAAAAACTCGGCGAACGTTTGCACGCCGTTTTACCTATAACCAGAAAAGAAAAAATTATTGATTTGATAAACGAGGTGGCTGCTAATCAATAAGAAGATTGTCGGCGGTTATTTTTACCGTCGTTATTTTATTGTGAAGATTTTTGGATGATTTGATTTTTATTTTGAAATATTCGGGCGAGTAACCGTACCACCAGCCCGATTTTTTTTGTTCAAAAAGGACTTTTTTTGTTTTGCCAAAAAAATTCATGGCGAATTTTTCAGCAATTTTGCGCGTATACAGAGTCAATATTTTTACTCTGTCGGTTTTGATTTTATCTTGAACCGTCGGTTTCATAAGTTCAGCAGGAGTTCCCGGACGAGGAGAAAAAGGGAAAATATGAACCTTGGTAAATTTTATTTTTTCCGTAAAATCCAAAGTTTCTTGAAAATTATTTTCGGTTTCTCCGGGAAAACCGACTATGATGTCGGTAGTAAAAGAAAAGTCGGGGATTAATGATCGCATTTTTTCGACGATTTTGGCATATTGCTTTGCAGTATAGCCGCGTCGCATCAAATGGAGCACGTTATCTGATCCGGACTGTAGTGAGAGATGCCAATGTGGCAGAAGGCGAGGGTTTTTATAGGTTTTTATCAAGTTGTCGTCGATAAGGCGCGGGTCAAGCGATCCTAAGCGAAAGCGCGGAATGTTTGTTTCTTTTAAAATTTTCTTTAGCAAACCCGCCAAAGTGGTTTTGTCGTCTTTGTATTGGCAAATATTCACTCCGGTTAAAACGACTTCTTTATATCCTTCTTTTTCCAAAAGTTTAAGCTCGGAAATTATATCCGTCATTTTACGACTTGTTGATTTGCCGCGAAAAGAAGGGATAATGCAATAAGCGCACTGAAAATTGCAACCGGTTTGAATTTTTACAAAAGCGCGCGTTTTGTTCATAAAGAGACTTGCAGAATCGGAGGTTTTTTGTCCCGGATCGAAATTTTCCAACAAATGTTCTTTTATCAAATCATTGGTTTGTCCGACAAAATCTATTTCTTCCAGATGTTTGTTTTCCAGACATCCGGCAACAACAACATAAGCGCCGTTGCGTTTGGCTTTACGAATAAATTCGCGAGTTGTTTGCGAGGCGCCGCAAGTGACTCCGCAAGCGCGAATAATACAGATTTGCTCTTGAGAAGAAAATTTTACGGAGTTAAAACCGTATTTTTCCAAATCGCGACGCAAAGAATCGGTTTCCGCTTGATTGAGTTTACAGCCAAAAGTTAAATAAGATATTTTCATAATTTTTTATAAGTATAACAAAAATTTGAAATTTGGCAAAAAAAATACCTCGCCGGAGCGAGGTAAAAAAGGTAAAGAACGTGTGATATGTTTAGACGGCAGCAGCTGCCATCCCTTCGTCAGGAGAGGACTGTTCTTCTTCGTGCTTTTCCAGTCTCTCCATTCTCTTCCGGAGGATTTTGGCTTTTTTGTTCAGAATATGTATTTCTTCACAAAGAGCCTTCATCTCTTCCAGATCTTTTGTCGAATCCCTCTTTTTTGAGAGTTCATCGATTTTTTTCTCCAGCTGCTTCAATTCAGCCGCCGTTTCTTCTTTTACTTTTTCCGGATTCCAACGACCAGTGTTCATCTTTTCTTTTCTCCTTCTGATTGATTGATGTTAATGAACGGTTTATAAAAACTGCTTATTTTTCTCAAAAAAACAACATCATCTTTTACAAAATAATGTGTTTTTGGTAGGCCGGCCGGGATTCGAACCCGGGACCTCTTCCTTAAAAGGGAATTGCTCTACCAGCTGAGCTACCGGCCCATTTTTACTGTCATTTTGTCTTTGGCTTTGATTAGACAAAATAACGCTCGTTATGATATACTAAATTCGTAAAAAAATCAAGTCCCTGACCAAAAAACAGTGGATAAATTAATTTTGTCAATATTATATGCTAGATAAGAAATTTTTTCAAGAAGTCAGAAAAGAGCTTTTAAACTATGCGCAAAAAAGGCGAGATGTCATTAAATTCGCCGGAGACGCGCAGTTTTTATCCAAAAAAACCATCTTTGCTCTTCAGGCAGGATCTATAGATGAGGCCAAAAAAACGCTTAACGAAGCCAAAAAAATATTATTGGAACTCAGTAAAAAATTTAAAGCCACTGCTGATTTGTTTGACGAGGGTTCTTTTAAGGCCGCTTTGGAAGAATTTGTGGAGGCCTCGCTTTTCTTGTTTTTTGTGGAAAATAAAACCATTACAAAGATTAAAGACTTAAAAATCGATTCGGATATTTATATCGGCGGTTTGTGCGATGTACCCGGAGAGATCTTGCGTTTTGCCATCAAATCCGCCACTGAACGTAATATCAAAGAAGTTAAACGTTGTTATGCTGCGGCCGAAGAAATAATCAACGAATTGGTGGATATGAATCTGACCGGATACAATCGCCAAAAATTTGACCAAGCCAAACAATCACTCAATCGTTTGCAACAGATTGTCTACGAAGTGAGTTTAAAATTTGAATAAACGGTTATGAATCGATTCAAAAAAATATATCATTTTTTTATTTCGTTTTTGTGTTATTGGTATTACGGCCGACCGGGTAGAAAAATGATTGTCATCGGCGTTACCGGAACCAAAGGAAAATCCACGACCTGTCGTTTTATCGCTTCGGTATTGGAACAAACCGGTGAAAAAGTCGGCGTAATGTCCACGGTGGAATTTCAAGATGGCAATCGTCGTTGGCTTAATGATAAAAAAATGACCATGCTCGGTAAAGGAGAGATTCATAAGATGATGGCAACTATGCTTCAAAACGGTTGTCGTTACGCGGTCATAGAAACATCTTCCGAAGGCATATTGCAATATCGTCATTTTGGTTTGCATTATGATATTTGCGTTTTTACCAATTTGGGCACTGAACACCAAGAAAGACATGGAGGATTTGAAAGGTTGCGCGCGGATAAAGGTAAAATTTTTGCCGGACTTAAAAGAACTTCCGATAAAATCATAGCCGGGAAAAAAATTAAAAAAGCTATTATTGTCAACACTGACGACAAAAACGCCGAATATTTTTTACAATTTGAAGCTGATCAAAAAATCGGTTACGGCTATAATGATCAATATCTTTTGGATAAAAAAGATTTTTTGTGCGCTCGATTGATATCGTCAAATGATCGAAAAACCGAATTTGAAGTGAACAATTTTTCTTATGTTTTGAATTTGGCGGGGGTTTTCAATGTTTATAACGCCTTGGCCGCCGTAGCAACGGGTAAAATTTTGGGAATTTCGGAAAATAAAATAGCCGAAGGAATTTCTAATGTTAAAAAAGTGGAAGGCAGAATGGAATTTATAGATGAAGGGCAAAAATTCAAAGTGGTGGTTGATTATGCTCACGAAAGTATGAGTTTAACGGCACTTTTTGAAACTTTACGCAGAACCGTGGGTGAAAACAAAGTTATCGGCGTTATCGGCAGCGACGGTGGCGGCAGAGACAAAGGCAAAAGATTTCAAATGGGAGAAATTTCCGGCAAATTATGCGACTATGTCGTAGTCACCGATGTTAATTGTTTTGATGAAGATCCGAAAGAAATCGCCGAAATGATAGCCGAGGGTGCGCGCGCGGCGGGGAAAAAAGAAGGGGAAAATTTATTTATAGAAACAGATCGTTTTAACGGGATTAAAAAAGCCATCAAGTTGGCTCATGACGGCGATGCGGTGGCGATTACCGCCAAAGGAACGGAACCTTGTATAGTGGTAGCCAATGGTAATAAAATTTCTTGGGATGATAGAGAGGTATCTCGAAAAATTTTAAAAGAATTGTCATAATATGTCCTTGATAAAAAAAATAAATCTCGGCAAAAATGAAAATATTTTGACGATAGTACGAGAAAATTTGTGGACTTATACCGGTTGGGCGTTTTTGAGTCTATTGTTTGTATTAACGCCGTCCTATTTCGCTTTTTGGCTTTTCGCCAACGGGAAATATGGTATAGCGGCTTTTTGTCTGTCTATTTTTGCGGGTTTGTTGTTTTTTTTGAAGATATTGTTGGCACGCGCCAAAAATTTTTATGTGCTTACCGACCAAAGAATAATAAATTTTAAAGGAAAAGGTTTTTTTGACGAAGAGATTTTGAGCGTAAATTTATATGAAATTCAAAATATTTTATATTTTAAAAAAGGGATTTTGGCCAGAATGTTTGATTTTGGAGATTTGTCTTTGGAAAACAATCAACGTCAAGAATTGTTGCGACTTTCCGGTATTTCTTCTCCGGAAAAAATCTTTCATACTATCAATAAACTAAAAAATGATTTTTGGTTGAAAGAAAAAGATTTGGATACGGAAGAGATGATAGACATGTTTGTGAACAATCTTTCTCTTTTTAAAACGGAAGAATTGAGAGAAATAAAAGAATGTGTGGAAGATGTTTTACGGAATAGAACTAATAAAAAATAGCTATGTCTTTAACCGGCAGACAATTGAAAAAATTTTTTTACTCATACTGGTTTTTATTGGCGATGCTGGTAGTTTTTTTTGTATTTTCCGGAGCATTTATTCGTTCTTATTATCAAGATTATCAAGTAAAAAAAGAAATCGAACGACTGCAAAAAGAGGCGGCGGCGATGGAATCTAAAAAATTGAAATCTTTGGAACTGCTCAACTATTTTCAATCCGAAGAATTCGTGGAAAAGAAAGCCAGAGAAGAAATGAACCTGGTAAAACCCGGAGAACAAGCTGCTATTGTGAGAGATCTTGGAGGTGTGCAAAAAAGTGGACAACCGTCTGATAATATGATAAAATCCGATTTGCCAAATTACAAAAAATGGTGGAATTATTTTTTTAATCATAATTAACAATTTAACTCCGATTTTATGGAAAACACAAACGAAAATCAGCTTATTCAAGGGGAAAACAGTACAGTTGAAAGTGAAATCGTTTTGCAAAAAAATGATAATCTTTCTAAAAATAAAAAGATGTTTTTATATGGATTGGCATTTTTTGTTTTTACAGTTTTAGTAGCTTTTGGTGTTTTTGGTTTTTTTCGCGTTCGCGCCGGAGCGACCGACGGTTTCGCTTATTACTCTGCGAAATTTATGCATCT
>CAYWMO010000042.1:0-5671 GCA_964459625.1 uncultured Gammaproteobacteria bacterium
CCCAATCGTAATGCGGGGTATTAATTTCTTTTTTGAAAATAGGGGAGTAAACGATAATGGTATCGCCTAAACCGTTGCCGACAATCGGGTGAGCTTGTATTTTCTCCCAAATCTTCGGCAGTAACATCATGCGGGAAAGAGAACTGTTTTCCAAAGTTGGATCAATCACACTTTGCGCGCGCCCGAAAAGTAAATTAAGTCCCGGAGCTGCGCCTTTGGTAATAATTAAGTTAGTGCTGCAAAAAATAAAGAGATAGAGAGATAAAGAGATAAAGTAAATTGCGATAGCTTTTTTCCAATTTATTTTGTTTATCAAAAATAAAGCGCCGAAAATTATCGCCAGATGATAAATGCGAGTAAAGTTAATCCCGAGAACAAAAAGTAAAGCGGATAATATGGCAATATTTTGCCAAGTAATTTTTTCTTTTATGGTTTTATAAAGCCAGTAAAGCAATATTGGTGCGAGAAGTAGTTGTTCGTTTAAGACTAAACGGTAAAAATTTCCACCCATTTCCGTGATTTTTCCGAGAGCAATATCGCGATACCAATGATAATAAGAATCAAACATTACTAAAATTCCAGAAGAATAACCGGTAAAGGTCAATAGAATAAATAAAGTGTTACCGATAATGGCAGTTAAAATCATTTTTTTAGCAAAGATTTTAAATTCATCATCGTATAAAAGTTCTTTGAGCGGAAAATAATAAAAAAGAAAAAAGTAAGGGAGAGTATCGGCAAAGATTAAATTTAAGTTATGTCCGTTTAGAAAACCGACAAAAGCAGAAATTCCGGCAAATAAAATAAGTAAGCCAAAAATTATACTAATTATTTTATTTTCTTTTAGTAAAGGAAGTAATTTTTTACTTTTTATTTTCTGAGTAATAAAAATAAAGACCGAAGAAAGTAAAAGTAAAGTGCGAAGAGATAGTCCAAAAGCTGACAAAAATCCACCCGCGCCACCAAGAATTATTTCAAAAGCAATTAAATACCAGCCCTCTTTGCGGCGAGCAAAAAGTAAAGCCAGAGTTACACTCAAAAAGAATAAAGTCAAAACAGTATTCATCCAACTTCCTGGTTGGAAGTAAAAAGAAAAAATACGCAATAAGGCGTAATCGAGTAAGAGTAGATAAGCGGGATAAGTGGAGAAAGACATGCAGTTATTTTAAATAACCATTGATAAATGCTTTGGCATCCATAGGTTTTTTTCCTTCAATTTGTAATTCAAATGCTTCAATCGAATTAACTGCGCACCCGATAAACAATCTTCCGTTTTCAGCAACAAATTTTCCAGGTTGCAGTTTTTTTTCAACAGGTTTGATATTAAGTAATTTTATTCGTTTATTTTCAAAAAAAGTAAATATTCCCGGCCAAGCGTAAAGTCCGCGGAATTGGTTGTAAATTTCAACAGCTGATTTGGTAAAGTCCGCTTTACCGTCTTCGCGATCAAACATTTTGCATAAAGTCGCTTGTTCGTGGTTTTGTTCTTGAGGAGCGATGTCGCCGGCTAAATATTCCCGGATTGTTTTAAGAAGTAATTCGCAGGCAACAGGTAACATCTTGTCGCTAAGGGTCAAATAGTTGTCATCCGGAGCAATCACCACTTTTTCTTGAGCTAGAATCGGTCCATGGTCCATTTTACTGTCCATGAGCATTATAGTAACGCCGGTTTCTTTTTCACCATTCAAAATTGCGGATTGTATTGGGGAAGCGCCGCGGTATTTGGGAAGCAGGGAAGTGTGAATATTGATACTGCCGTGTTTGGCGCTATCCAAAACAGCTTGCGGGATAATAAGCCCGTATTGGCAAACAACATTCAAATCTGCGTCCAAATCTGGCATGGCGTAATTTTTCAAACTTTCCGGCTGGTATATCTTCAAACTATGATCTTCAGCCAATAATTTCACCGGAGATTTTTGGACCTCTTGTTTTCTACCTACCGGTCTGTCCGGTTGGGTGAATACCGCGACAATTTCAAAATCGGAACTTTTTATCAAAGCTTCCAAAATGCCTTTACCAAATTCCTGTGTGCCGAAGAAAACTATTTTTGTCATAGAGTTTTTTCCGCGTGTCTTAATTTTTTCGCTTTATCTATAAAGAGAATCCCGTTGAGATGGTCAATTTCGTGTTGAATCACGCGAGCGGGGAAGTCAACAGCTTCAAAACAAATTTCTTTGCCTTGCTCGTCAGAAGCTGTAACTTTGATTTTTTTGTAGCGTTTAACCAAACCATAAACTCCAGGTACGGATAAACAACCTTCTTCGTCAACCAATTTGGCAATGCTTTTTTTCTCCCAAACCGGATTGATGAGAATCAAATCTTTTTCACGTGTGGGAGTAAAATCTTTAGCGATAACACAAAGCATGACAGACTGTCCGACTTGTGGTGCAGCAATACCGACACCATCGCGAATATACATGGTTTCCGTTAAATCCTTGATAAATTTTTTGAATTTTTTGGAACTGATTTCTTCTTGTGTCAGTTTTTTTCCAACTTGACGCAGAATTTTATTTGGTTCGGTGATAATTTCTAATAACATATTATTTGAAATACATTTTAGCGCATTCTAATAATCCGGAAACAAAAAGTTTGTCTAAATTATTTTTTATCTCTTCATAAGACATCCAGACATAAGAAGCATGTTCATCGCTTATTTTTATATTGCCTTCCAACAGTTTTCCTTCAAATGCAAGGTAAAAACATCTTGCAATTTTATTTTGTCTTTTTGAAAAAGATTCATGTCTTCCGTAGGCGATAGGTGTTTTGGATGTTAATTCGTACTTTGTCTCTATTCCTATTTCTTCGTTTGTTTCGCGTTTTAAAACTTCGGACAACTCAATATCAAATTCTTCTTCGTTAATTCTACCCCCGGGAAAATCATAATAACCGTGATATTTACCACCGTCCTCTACCTTTAATAATAAATATTTATTATCTTGGTTTTGAAGAATAAGTTTCAATGAAATCTGATAATTATCGTAGTTTGTTAACATATTTTTTATATTGAAAGTAATGTGTTGGGATTCGGATCAACTTTCCAATTTTGCGGAATTAACTTGTTTATTTCTTTGACTGCGGAGCGATAATTTTCATACCCTAAGCGAACGAGTAAAATATGGCGATGTTTACCTTTTTGAACAAAAGGAACCGCTTGATGAGGACCGCTTATCTTAGCGTTTTTAAAGCTGTTTGTCAAGGGTAATAGATGATTTTTGAGAGTATTGGCTTCTTTCAACCCCGAATCCGTATTAGACGACAAAATGATTAATTTTAGCCAAAAATTAAAAGGTGGGTATTGAAACAAAGATCTTTCTTTTAATTGGTTTTCATAAAAAACAGACGGTTCTTTTAAAGCTGAAAAAAGATAGTGTCCGGGATGAGATGTTTGTAAAAAGATTTTTGTTTCCGGTTCACTTTTATAAAAAGAATCGCGTATTTTTTGCCAAAGATGTTCTAAATTTTTATATTCCGCGGAAATAAGCGCTGAATCAGTGTTAAGAAAACTTAAAAGTTTGATTTGCGACCAAGGAATCAATCCCCAAGCCAATTCCGTTCCTACATAAATGGTTCCGGGTTTATGTTCAAAATTAATATCTTTTTCGTTTTCGGAATCAAGACGAATGATTTGAAAATGTTTTAAACAAGGTTCTTTACGCAGTTCTTTTTCTACGCTTTCTGTTCCGGGATTGCGCATTTTTAGGTTGAAACTTTGACAATTAGGACAATAATTAGATAAGGGTTTTATAATTTCACAGAAATTGCAACGTAATTCTTTCTTTACGCCAAAATAAGATAATGGACGCCCGCATTTTGAACAGATGAACGGTTTGTTGCAATCACCACAAAAAAGATATCCAGCACTTCCTTTTTTGTTTAAAAACAAAAAAGCGGAATCATTTCTTTCCAAACTTTTTAATTCTTCAAGTAATTCAAAACTCAAAGGCGAATAGTTTTTAGCGCGTTTTTCCAAATTCAGATCTATTATTTTGAAAGATTTTTTTATCAAGGATAATTCTCCGGATAAATTGTAATTTTTTTGTTTGGCAAAAAAGAAAGAAGAAACGGAAGGCGAATGCGAGATTAGATAGACATCGCAATGGCAAAAAGAAGCAAACAACAGAGCTGCGTCTCGTGTATGATAACGCGGAGCCATGTCAAAGGATTTGTAATTTTCATTTCCTTCGTCAAGAATAATTATATTTTTTAAATTTACCCAAGGTAAAAATAAGGCTTTGCGCGTCCCGATAACCACCAGTTCGTCTCCGCGACGTATTTTTCTCCAAAGTTGAGTTGTGTTTTTGTCCGTAATATCGCTGGTGAGTATTTCTGTTGGAAAAATTTTTTTTAAAATGTCGTAAAAAGTGGTAATATCCGATTTTTCGGGCACCAGGACGAGTTTTTGCCCGGCACAAGATAATTTATTTTGTAAAAATTCCGTCACTTCTTTTTTGTCTTGTAAAATAATCGTTTGCGGTTTTTTTATCTCTTTATTGATTTTTTCCGACGGAAAATCTTTTGGAGTCAAATTTGTCAAAAATTTTTTGGTAAATTTTGGTAGAGCGGATTTATAAATAAAACCCAGATCGACGGCGTAAAATTCGGAAATTTCTTTGAAAAAACGCAAAACGGAATCCGTTAAAAAACCAGATGAAAAACAAAGGCGAATAAGAGTGCGCAATTTGGTGTTTGGATTCAGAGGTGTATTTTGTTCCAAAGAGTGTACTAAACCGTATTCGGTCCCGTTGCGAAAAGGAACTTCCGCCAATTGGCCGAGTTTTATCGTTTTTTCCAAATTTTTTGGAACCAAATAATCAAAATGAGTGATTTTGGGCGGCATCCTTCGAAAAAGTATGATTTGGGCCCGCATATTTTTATAATTCGTAAAAAGCCGTCAAATAACCTACGCCAAAGGGAGCTTCATAATTAAGCTGCCGATAAGAACAGTGAACACCCTGAAGAATTCCCAATAAAATAAGCAAAGAGCGCAAGCCGCATTCGGCTGCAGAGTTTATAAATTCCGGAGTGAGTTGTAAAATTCCGGAAATACTTTGTTGAGAAAGTAATTCTTGAATTTTAGCGTCGAATTTTTTGCCTTCCGGAGAAAATCCGGCGGGGGATTCGGAAGTTAAAGAGTGAGACATATCTCCGGACGCTATCACGGCTATTCGTTTATTGCTGTTTAAAATTATTTCTTGAAGTATGTTACCGAATTCGACATGGCTCTTGTAAGACAAATCACAAAATCCCAATTGTAATAAACTAAAATTTTTCAAATGGGAAGTTAAAAAACAAAGAGGCACTCCGCTGCCGTGATCAAGTTTAAACTCACTGATGGTAGCGGTTGGTAGATTCTGCGCGAAAGCGGCTTTGCGTATTTTGTAAGAAAGTGTTGTTTCGCCTCTAAATTTTATTTTGGTGGAAATATCTCCGAACTCTTTGAAATCGGTTTCATATTCCGGGCAAGAATTTACAGTGAAAGCGTCGACAAAATAACTGCCGTGCGGAGATATGATTATGATGACATCCGGATGAGAAGCGTAAAGTCGTTGTTCCATGACTGCAAACGCTTTTTTGGTTTTTTCTATTTTCTTTACCTCTTCTTTTCCGATAGTATTTAAAAGTAGAGGCGGGTGCGGTGTAATACCGGCAAAAACTAAAGACATAATAAAAGATT
>CAYWMO010000043.1:0-5556 GCA_964459625.1 uncultured Gammaproteobacteria bacterium
ACCGAGGCCGGCGGACCTTTTTCATCGGCTTTACCCGGCAAAATACCTATTAAATTAGAACCCATGCTTTTAACTTGATTTAAAATTAAACTCTGTGCTCCGGCTCCGACAGACATCACGATTATAACCGACATTACACCAATGATGATACCAAGCATCGTCAAAAACGACCGGATCTTGTTCCGGCCAATAACATGCCAAACACTGTGAATATTTTCAAAAATATTCATATATTATTTGATGAGTTCGTTGGCTGTTTGAGCGAATTGACGATTGGTAACTTTTTCATCGCTTTCTATCACTCCGTCTTTGATACGCAAAATCCTTTTGGCATGTTCGGCTGTATATTTTTCATGGGTAACCAAAATTATGGTTTTACCTTCTTCGTTGAGAGATTGTAAAATTTTCATGACTTGCAACCCTGATTTACTATCCAAATTGCCCGTAGGTTCGTCGGCAAATATAACCGAGGGATTATTTACCAAAGCACGCGCTATGGCCACTCTCTGTTTTTCTCCACCAGACAATTGATTGGTAAAATAATTTAAACGATGTTCCAAGCCCACACTTATCAAAGCTTGCTTGGCTTTAAACGCTCTAGCTGTCGCACTGGTATGGTCGTATATCAAAGGTAACATAACATTTTCCAGTACCGTAGTGCGAGGTAACAAATTAAAAGCTTGAAAAATAAATCCTACTTCGCGACTTCTCATCTCAGCCAGTTGATCGTCGGTCATTTCACTGACATCTTTGCCTTTAAACAAATACTTACCGCAAGAACTTTTATCCAAAAAACTCAAAATATGCATCAGGGTTGATTTGCCGGAGCCGGAAGGACCCATAATAGCGACAAATTCTCCTTCTTCTATTTTAAAATTGAGATGGTGCAAAACCGGAGTTTTTACCTCTTCGTTTACATATTCCTTGCATAAATCTTGAGCTTCTATCAAATTCATATTATTTGGTGGATATTATTATTTCTTCACCTTCATTTATTCCTTCCAAAATTTCTACCTTACCGTCATCGGCGCGCAATCCGGTTTTTATTTTCTTATCCGTCACTTGATCGCCTGACAAAACTTTGACATATTTATCGCCATTGGTACGAATGGAGCGAGATGGAATAAACAAAACCCCTTCTCTTTTATCGGTATTCAAAACAACGTTGGCAGTCATGCCGGATTTAATTTCTTTATCCGTCTCGTCAAGAGCTACTTTAATTTTATAATAAACAACGTCTTGAATAACAGTAGCGCCATAATCTATATTAACCAATTTCCCTGAAATTTTAATATCATCCCCATAAGCGTCCAAAGTAATAACCGCCTGATCGTTCAATTTTATTTTTGATATGTCGGTTTCGGGTATATCAACGGTGATTTCAAAATGCGGCGTTAACAAATTTACCATCTTTTCCGAAGGCATAATCTGCTCTCCAACTTTTTTATTTATTTTTGCCACCACTCCGTCTATCGGAGCGCGAATAATAGCTTTTTCTCGATTGGCCTGAGCTTGATAAAGCACGGCTCGCAAAGCCGCCACATCGACTTCTCTGGGAGGGTTTGTTTTAGCATCCAAATTGGCTGTGGCCTGATCATAAGCCGCTTGTTTTATACTGATATTGTTGGCGACCGTAGCTCTGGCAGCAGTCAAATCTCCCATGGCTTTATCATAAGCCAATTTATATGTGCTATAACTATTTTTGGCATTAAAAATACTTTGTTTTTGAGCAATAATACTCGAATAATTTGTACTGATGGAAGAACGACTGCTTTCAATAATGGTTTTTTTCGCATCAAGTGACGTTTGAGTCAAATTTCCGGACGGCGGAGTGACTTTCAACACATCGGCGACCAAATTTAACAAAATATTCATTGAAGCCAAGGCTTCTTCGGTTAAATTTAATCCTTCGTCGATTTCCATATAACCGCTTCCGGTAGTTAAAATCAATGTCTTAATTTTAGTAGCCTCAATTTTTTCTTTGGTCAAAGAATATTGATCTTTGGCTTGAATGATTTTACTATTATCCAACACAGATAAAGAATTTTCAAAATCATCATTGGCCAATTTATTGTCAACACCCAAAATATTATCAGCTTGTGTCAAAGCGCTATCCAAAGCGCTACCGGCGGTCTTAATATAAGCCACAGCAGTATCATAAGCATTATCAACTAAAGCGCTACTACCTTCTCCTTCGGCCATTTTTAAATTATTTTTTGCGGTTTCCAAAGCTATTTCAGCTTGAGTAACCGTATTTCGTCCGTCCACTAAAGCCTGATCCAAAGCCGCCTTGGCAACCGTGACGGCCGCTGCGTAATATTTTTTATCTTCGTCCGTTGCTCCAGCTAAACGTTGTTGTAGGTTGGCACTGGCCTGAGCTACTGCCGCATTTAAATCATCTGCTTTCAACTCAGCCAAAATTTGTCCGGCTTTTACTTCTTCTCCTTCTTTAACTAAAATCTTACCTACGGTTCCGGACATTTCAAAATTCATTTGCAAATCCGAAGATGACTCTATTTTTCCGGTAGCATCCACGGTTTGCACCAAATCACCACGTTGTACTTTTACAGTATCATAAGCCGGCGCGACCGGAGATTTCATTCTTCCATATATCATAACAACCGCTATCAATCCGATTGTCGCGATAATGTAAAATTTTTTTTGTTTATAAAAAGTCATAAGTTTAAAATTTTTAATTTTCAATTTTATAATTTTTAATATTCAATATCAAATATTTTGATATCTTTTTGTCTAAACTTTTTCCCACTTTTCGGCCTTTTCTAAATAAATACTTTTTATCTTTTCAAAATAATCCCTTGCTTCTTCATAATCATTTTTTATCTTTCCGTCCAAAATAGCTTCTTCTATCGCCTTTTTAATTTTACCGACCGTCGGTCCGGGTAACAATCCGCATTCTTTCATAATTTCTTCACCTCTGACAGGCGATTGAAAGGCGCGCATTTTGTCTATTTCCAAAACTTCAACAATTCTTTTTTCCAAATTATCATAATTTTTCAAACGTTGTTCTTTTTTATTCGGATTTCCGGTGGTAATATCGCATCTGCCCAAAATCAAAAGATCTGTTAATTCTTCTCCCAAACTCACTATCAAACGACGTACCGCGGAATCGGTGACTTCCTCGTCCATCAAAGCTATCGGATGTTGATGCCAGCGCACCAACTTGGTGACATATTTGGTTTCATCTTTGGACATCTTGAGTCGACGACAAATATCGTAAGCCATTTTTCTGCCCAAATGTTCATGAGCGGCGAAAGTCCAACCTGTTTTGGGAACAAATTTTTTAGTCCCCGGTTTGCCGATATCGTGCAACAGGGCGGCAAATCGTAATATTGCTTTCTCCGAATATAACGCTACGTTATCAATCACTTTGAAAGTATGGATCAGGTTGTTTTTATGTTGATGACCGTAAACCTCTTCCACCCCGTCAAGCTTATCAACTTCCGGCAACACTATTTCCAATAAACCGGTATGAAACATCAATACCAAACCGATCGACGGTTGCTTGGTGGATAAAAGTTTAAACAATTCTTCTTTTATTCTCTCCGCGGAAATTATTTCCAAACGACGACGATTTTTGTGTACGGATTCCAAAACTTTTTTATCAATGGAAAAATCCAATTGCGAAGCGAATCTGACGGCACGCAACATGCGCAAAGGATCTTCACTAAAAGTTTTATCCGGGTCAAGAGGGGTTGTTAAAACTTTTTCTTTTAAATGTTTTTGCCCTTCAAAAGGATCAATAATTTTTTTCTTTAAAGCCGCGGGGGTTATTTTCTTCAACAATAATTCTATCGGCAAAGCCATGGCATTGACTGTAAAATCTCGTCGAGATAAATCTTGCGCCAATGTCGCCGGAATGACAGAAGGTTTGCGAGATTTTTCTTGATAAGATTCGGATCTTGCGCCGGCAAATTCCAACTCTATCTTATTTTCATTTTCACCCAAAATATATCTGGCCGTGTCAAAATCAGGAAATTCCACCAAACTACCGGCTTCTTTCAATTTTTTATCAAGCGCTTTAGCAAAAGACAATCCGCTACCGACCACTGCAAAATCCAAATCTTTTTTTTGCGGTATTCCAAGCAACATGTCGCGAACCGCACCGCCAACCAAAAAAACGGGAATTTTTTGTTCCTTGGCAACCGCCAAAACGGCTTTGATCGCTTTAATATTCCAATCCATAAATTAAATTTTTTTGGTTTGACCCAAATATAACGCGGCCGCTTCTTTGGAAATCAAATCTTTTTCCACAAAATTTTCCAAAACTTTTTCCATAGTTATCATCCCTTCTTTGGCGCCGGTTTGAATAGCGGATTTTATCTGGTTAACGTTGTTTTCTTTGATAAGATTGGCTACGGCGGGAGTATTTATCAAAACTTCACGCACAGCTATGCGTCCGCCGTCTTTTTTCGGTAACAGATGTTGCGCCACCACACCTCGTAAAACAGAAGAAAGTTGTATCAAAATTTGTCTTTGTTTACTACCTTCAAAAACATCGACTATTCTTTCTATAGCTTCGGCAGCACTACTGGTGTGTAAAGTAGAAAAAACCAAATGTCCGGTTTCAGCCGCAGTCAAAACAGTGGAAATAGTTTCCGGATCACGCATCTCTCCGACAAAAATAATATCCGGATCTTGGCGCAAAACATATTTAAGCGCGCTGGCAAAACTTTTGGTATCCACGCCTACTTCACGCTGTTCTATCAAACTTTTTTTATCTTTAAAAACAAACTCTATCGGATCTTCTATGGTCACGATATGGGCTTTTTTTGTTTTATTGATTTCTTCTATCAAAGAAGCGATAGTGGTTGATTTTCCGCAACCGGTCGGACCGGTAACCAAAACCAAGCCGTCGTTTAACTCCGCGAACTTCAGGATACTTTCTTCAAAATTCAATTCTTGAGGAGTTGGAACTTCACTTGGAATTATTCTGGCCGACAAACCGACTTTCCTGTCTTGACGATGTAAATTGATACGAAAACGAACACCTTCTATTTCATAACCGATATCCAAATCGCTTTCTTCCAAAAATCTTCTTTTTTGCTCATTGGTCAAAATTATAGAAAGTACTTCTTCTAGTTCATCGTTGTCTAATTTTTTGTCGGCAATTTCCACCAGCTCGCCGTCTATGCGCAGCAAAGGCAACTCTTCGCCGACCAAATGAATATCCGACGCCTTTCTTTCAATCCCTTCTTTAAAAATTTTCTGCAAATTTATCATAAAAAATATGTGAAATTACCAAAAATCAAGCTTTGAAAAGCTCGCACTTATTATATCACTTTCTCTACCTCTTGAAAAGAGTATAAAACTATGTTAGAATAATCCGGAACTTATAAAAAACAAATACTTTTTAAATGGGTAATGTCGGGGTATGGCCTAATTGGCTATGGCGCACGCTTCGGGTGCGTGAGGTTCCGAGTTCGAGTCTCGGTACCCCGACTTTACCCATTTTTTCAAAATATCGGGCTATAGCGAAGTTGGCTATCGCGCATCCATGGGGTGGATGAGATCGTGAGTTCAAGTCTCACTAGCCCG
>CAYWMO010000044.1:0-5534 GCA_964459625.1 uncultured Gammaproteobacteria bacterium
CCCGCGCCTTCCTGGTGTAATTCACCCAAAGCCAAACCGCCGATACCGACGACTCGCAACAATGTACCTCCGGCTTTGATAAAATCAACAACTTTTTTCGCGCCGGATTTTTCTTTGTCAAAAACATTTAATTCTTTGAGTGTTTCGTTAAAAGCTCCGACAGTCATTTCTCTTATAATTCCTTTACGAACTTCTCCGCCGGCTTCGCGTCGCGCATTTTCTTTTTTCAATTTCAAAAATCTTTCGGTAGCGGCTGCAGCTCCGTAAACCACACCGCGTAAAGCATAAGTACCCGTGGCAGTAGTCAAAGTATTCAAGAAATCTTTGGCAATGGAAACTCCACTGACTTTGTTTTTGGTATAATCGTCGACGATATCCACGACGGCTGCTTGTGCTTGTTTTTCCGTATTTCCTTTTTCACTATCGTATTGTCTGACCAAAATTTTCAATTTATCTTTCATTTCCTGTTTTTCTTTCGGGCTGCGATCCGATTTGTTGATTTCATAAAAAAGTTCGCGCGCTTTGGAAATAAAATCCATTTTTTCTTCTTCTTTCAAATTTTCTTTTCCAGTGGTTTTGTTTTTTTCCGATTGTCGCAATAAAGCCGTGAATTTTTCCGCAACATGACTTTCTTCTTTTTTGCGTTTATAATAATCGGCAATATCGCCTTTTCCGCCTATGGCTCTGACCAAATCCGTGACAAATTTGACACCAAGCACGGAAGTCGCGGTTTTATAAGCGGTTTCCGCGGCCATGTCTCTCACTTCTTCTTTTTTCAAAACTTCTTTGCTTTTTCCGAAAATCTCTTTTGATTTGTTCCAGATATTTCCAAAAAATCCTTTTTTCTCCGGCTCTGGCAATACGACTTCATCGGGATTTTTTATCATAGTATCGGAAATTTTCTTCAACTCCGCCAAAAAGCCCGCGCGAGCGTTTTCAAAATCCGTTCTTTCTTCATCTTCCTCGGCTTTTTCCGTCAAAGCCAAATATGCCTTGGCCGTATCAACAAAATTTGCCGGCATTTCTCCGACTTTTTCGCCGGAAACATATTTTTGCAATTCGTTTTTGAAAACAACTATTTCTTTTTTCAAGATTTCCGTTTCCATAGTCATCGTTTCTTTGATTTCCGGAACTACCGGAGTTTCCGGTAACGCCGGGGTTTCAACAATGATATTTTCTTTTTCTATCGGTTTTTTTACTTGTTGTTCTTTTGTCTTTTCCGCGTTTTGCATAGCTTCTAGCACTTCTGCCAAATATTTTTTCACCGCGTCTTTATTTTTGTTCATTCTGTCCAAAGCTCTTTCTTTTAGTACCTGATCGGATTGTTTGTCTGTGGCTTTGCTATAATCTATTTCAAAAACGGCAAAAACATTGCCCGAACCCAAATATTTTTCTTGATAAATTTTCTTTGTTTCCGAATTTTTGGCTTTTTGAATCAATTTTTGTATATCTCTAAAAAACCCTTTCAATTCTCCTCTTATTAAATCCGCTTCTTTTCGAAAATCCGCGGCTTCGGTTGTTGCCGGTGTTTTTTCTTCCGGTATATTTTCCAAAACAGATTCTTCTTGAGGCGTAACGATTTCTGTTTCTTTTTCCGGCACTATCTCGGCCGTTGCCAGATTTCGGATGGCTTCTTGATTTTGTGACAGCTCTTCGCTTAATCTTTGCAAAGTTTTTTCCACATTTCCGGCTTTTTCCTCACTTTTGGCCAAAAGTAAAGTTTCCTGAGCTTTGGCCAAAGTTTTTTCCATTTTTGCAAAATTATTGATAATTTGTCTTTCCTTTTCAGTCATTTCGCCTTTCTTTTTTTCGTCGGATAATCTGGCAATTTCCGCGCCGTGATTTTTAAATTTTTCTCCCAAGGCGTTCATTTTTTCCGACAACTCGTTTTTTATTTTTTCCAAGCGTTGCACTTTTTCGTTTTCCGCTTTTTGTTCTTCTTCTTTTTTATCTGTCAAATCATTTTCAGCGATCTCCATATTTTTCAAAGCAGTGTTTTGAGCCGCTTCCCACAGATATCCCGCAGCTTCGCCATACAATTTGACAACCGTGTCCTTGGGGCTTTCAGCCAAAAATTTCATGGTTTCCGGATTTTTTTCCGCCATGTCTTTTATCGTTTTCCTGGCGCTTTCGTTCTTTTCTTTATCGGATTTTCTGGCGCCTTTTTTACCTTCAAAATTTTTGTCTTTGAATTTTTGAAGTGCAATCAAAAAAGTCGTTTCTTGTCTTTTATCAAAAATCTTTTTTGTTTCCGGAACTACGCCGCGTTCCGCTTGTGTGTTTTTGTCACCTGGCATATTTTTTAAAATTAGCGGAAATTATTTTTTAAAATCTTCTTCCAACTGTTTTAATTTATCCAAAAATTCGTCGTCCGTTTTTTCATTTTTCTTTTCAAACTCTTTTTTGACGGCCAACAGAGATTTTTTCATTTTTTCTTCCAATGCCGAAGTTTTGCTTGTCACATAAAATTCATCGACAAGTTGAGCCAATTTTTCCATCTGAGACAACGACATCTCTTGAATAAGCCCGGCTATTTCTTGCTTTTCTTCCGGAGTCGCTGTTAAAGCGGCAACAAAATAAGCCAGCTTTTGACCCAAAGCCGCCGCTTTCATTTGTTCGTCCGCGGACAAAACAAAATTTTTATTCGGGGAAGTCATATTAATAATCTTTTAAATTAGTAATTCTATTTTTAATTTTTTGCATTTTTTCTCTATCTATCGCGGCCAACACTTCTTTGTGCAGTTCTTCTTCTTGTTTTTCGAGTAAATTCAAACAGTCCTCTATTTGCAAGAAGACGTTTTCCAATTTTTTATACAATTCTTTTTTTGTTGTTTCCTCCATATTTTTGCTTTAGAGTTTAAACTCCGAAAACATGATGTTTTCTATAACGCAAAATCCATAAAGAAGCCAATAAATTTCCTATCACAAAACCCAAAGCGCCATTCACGGCAAAATTAGGTCTGGCATACCAACGAGAAGACAAAGGAGCGCTGACCGTTTTGATAACTACATCTCCGCCAACATATTCCCAACCGCGCAAAGTCACGGTTTGAGTGACAGCACTGTTCAAAGAAACCGCTTCTTCTTGAGTGGCGGCATAAGAAGTAACCCTCATCAAAGAAGTTCCGTAAACCACACTGGCTTGCACGTCTTTTTGCCACTGTTTGCGCCTTTCTCTTTCGGTAGGCATATTTTTCCAAGCTTCGCGGTTAAAAGTAAAACTACTTTCCATCACTTTGTTATAAAAATCCGCAGTACTCATGATTTGAGCCAAATTTTCTCCGACTCGTTCGGCAGCTTTGGCTTGAGTATAAGGATCAACCCCGTACCTGTCTTGAGTAATTATCAAGAGTTGACTGTCGGCGCTATATTGCCTCGGAAATAAAGCGCTCGCTCCTATACCGACGGCCGCGAAAAACAATCCCCAAAAAAATACGGCTTTCCAATGTTTAAATATCAACGAAATCATATGTTAAAAAATTAAATTTTATTTTTTATTTAAAAATATTTTCTTTTATTTGGGCTTCCAAATCCAAAACGTTGCCTCGTCGTAAAACTTTCAAACGGGCTTGTTCTCCTCTCAAATTATACCATAAATTTTCGTTCTCAACAATTTGTCCGTTAATTTCCAAAATCACATCGCCTTTTTGTAGTTTTGAATCGTTTTTCAAAACTCCGGTGACTAAAAATCCTTTGATCGAACCGTCATCGGTCAACAAAACTTGTTCGAAAGAATACCATCCTTCGACCGACAAAGTCGGATAAATAATTTGCTGTTTATTCAAAACTCCCGGTAAAACTCTATTTACATAAATACTACCGACAACTTCGTAATTTTCATTCAAAAATCCCAAAAATCTGCCTTGGGTGTTCAAAACCAGAGCTCCCGCTGAGGCGTTTTTATTTTCCAAAGTTTGTACTTTCAACGGCACAGAGTCCAAATGAGGTTTGGTGGTAACAGCGTATTCGTCAGCCAAAAAATTATAACGCCACGAACCTGTCTGATAAACAAAAACCTGTTCTCCGATTTTTTCATTTTCGGCGAAACCTATCACTTTGAATTGTTCATTTTTATTTTCCGTATCCCCGCTCTTTTCCAAGCCGTGCACTTTAAAATAAACTATTTTTGTCAACCTGTCATACAGAATTTTTTCCAGCTTGTATACGCGACCCTCGTTGTTAACAGCCGTCCAAGCAGAGAAATAATTGGCCTTTTTTTCGTCGGACAAATACATAGCCAGCCACCCATCGCTACCAACCAACACAGCCTCACCCAATTTTGATTGCGCGTTCAAAAAAGAAACATCTCCGGATTTTTGAGAATTTTCATAAACTGACATTATTTTTTGTGAAGTTTCTTTTTTGATAAATTCTCCCATTTCAACTTTTTGACTATTACGATCCACTTGCGATATCAACCAATAATTTCCCCCGCCGAAATCCGGCCAAATCCAACCGATAGCCATGGTAGCGCCGGTAAGACCGCCGACAAGACCGAAAGCGACAGATAACACTATCAAACCTAACCGCTGCCATAATTGATGTAGAGATATGCTGCAAGAAGGATTTGGTAAATGAGGAGGATGAGAAGTCATATTATTTCCATTTAACTACAAAAAGAAAAATTATAAATAAAATCAAATTTATAGCGAGAAAAATATTTTGTTTTCGCCAATTTATACCGTCTTTACTGAGGTTAAATCTCACTAAAAGCCAAAAAACATACCAGCACCACACAACTATCAAACCGTTTACCAAAAATCCGAGTGGCCACAACCAAAGTACGAAAGAAAGTTCCAAAAATATAAAGAAACAAGCGATAACGCTCCACCACAAACGATCTCCGCTTTCCAAACCATACTCTCTCCACCACCAATAAGAAATAGAGGAAGTAATAAGAGATGCTAATATCAGACCCAACCAAAAATAATCAAAGTTTATTAATTGAAAAGAAGATCCCGCGTATAACGAACTCCAAAGAAGAGACAGACCAAAAACATCGGTTAACAAAAGCCAACGACGATACGGTTTAACAACAAAATTGATGACTCCCGGTTCACTTTTTGTCGGCAAAAGCCAAAAACTAACTCCGGAAAATATGGTAAATAAAGCTATGGTCAAAGTCACTGCTTGATTCCATTCCATGAAAATGAGGGAAAGTAAAACTCCGACATTAAAAAATAAAAGTGAAATAAAGTGACGCAAACGGGAAAGTTCTTTCGGATAATAAACCAAACGAATGAAGAAAATCCACAAAACCGTTCTCACAATAAACCAAACCAACAGCGTTTGCCAGTGTCCCAAACGAAACAGGCCCCAAAACATCGCCAAATTGGCTATAGCATCGATAAAAGCCGCTAATTTTGGATGAAATGAAATATTTTTCATGTGTTGTATTTATTACAGCTTATTATAGCACAAAATGACAAAAAAATCAAGTCAAACTAAAATTCAAAAATTAAGGATTCTCCAATATTTAGATAACAACCCGAAAAGCTTGCTTTTTATCGATTTTTATGCTAAAATTACCGCAT
>CAYWMO010000045.1:0-5469 GCA_964459625.1 uncultured Gammaproteobacteria bacterium
ATATTGGCCATACCAACCAAATGAGGCATTAAAAAAGACTCTCCAAGCTTACCCATAAACCATTCAGATAGCGGAAATTTGCCAATAAAATAAAAAATTATACCTAAACCAATAGCCCCTTCTAAAACTCCAAAAAGAAATCCCAAAAATCTGTTTATGCCATTAATAAATGGCAGACGTGTTATAAATCCAAGTAACTTATCAATAAGCCAAAATATCAAACCAACCAAGCGATTGATAAGAAAAAAAGCAATGATAAAAATCAACACTTTGGAAAAATTAGCTTGCCAACCGGTGATATTTATGAGCCAATTGGCCGCCACTTCGTAATAACGGGTGGCTAAAAATACACCGAGCACCGTACCGATAAGCGAACCCAAAGTGTGAACCAAACCAAACCAAAGTCCAAAAAGACCAAAACTGGCAATGATAATTATTAAAACTAAGTCGAAGAAAGACATATAATAAAAATTTAAAGATTGAAAGATTTAAAGATTAGATATTACGATATTAAGATATAAGGATATTAAAATTCGGCAATTGCCGTTTAAGTGGTAAAAAGGTCCCGATTTTCATCAGGACGTAAGAGATGAACAGTAGCGTTGATCAAGTTGTTCGCGAGTGGGCGGAGCCGAATGTTTATCAAGTTCTGCACAAACTTCATAAGCCTTTTTCAGGTTTTGCTCCATCTTTTTCAACAATTCTCTTTTTTTCTGTCGACGTTTTTTTAAAATCCTTCTCTTTAAACGTCTTTTCCTTTCTTGTTTTCCCATCTCTTCCTCCCTTGGTTGTAAAGAACAATATTAAAATTTTTAATTTTCAATTTTTAATAAATTTTCAAATCGCAACTTTCAACCAATCTTTGAATCTTTAAATCTTACAATCTTGTAATTTACTTCTCCAACCTGGGAAACAATGGTTGTAATTCCCCTATTTTATTTCCCACAGTCAATTCTACCCATGATTGTAATTCATCCAATTTTTTGGCATTTTCTTTGGCTACATCCAAACCAAGCTGGGTCAAGATTTTTTCCGAAGTTTCCGGCATCACGGGCCAAATCATCACAGCAATATGACGCAAACTCTCGCACAAATGGTAAAGCAAATCAGAAACTTCCCCTATTTTACCTTCTTTAGCCATGGTCCAAGGTTTTTTATCAGAAATCATTTGATCACAGTGCGTGATAAATTTGGAAACAGTTTCCAAAGCCCGATCAAAACGCCAAACATCCATATATTTACGATAATTTGGCCAGATTTCGTCGGATAAAAATTTTATTAATTCTTCATTTTTTTCTCGCACTTCCGGTACTTTACCATCACAATATTTTACCACCATGGATAAAACACGATTGGTCAAATTACCCAGTCCATTAGCAAGATCGGCATTGAAACGGTCACGGAATTTAGCCTCAGTATAATCACCGTCATTATCAAAAGGAATTTCGCGCATCAAGAAATATCGCACGGATTCCAGCGGATATTTAGTAATAATTTCCAAAGGGTTAATAACATTACCAATGGATTTGCTCATCTTTTGTCCGTCTACTGTCATCCAACCGTGAACAGCAATATTTTTTGGCAATTCCAATCCGGCAGACATCAACATAGCCGGCCAAAGCAAAGAATGAAAGCGGTTGATTTCCTTGCCGATAACATGTGCATCCGCAGGCCAATATTTTTTGAAAAGATTATCATCTTTGGTACCATAGCCAAGCGCAGTAATATAATTGGTCAGTGCATCAAACCAGACATACATCACTTGGGTATCATCTCCGGGAACCGGAATACCCCAAGGTAATTTATCTTTTGACCTGGAAATAGAAATATCTTCCAATCCGTTTTTGAGTACATTGTACATTTCGTTATAGCGACTTTCCGGATAAACAAAGTCTTTATTTTTTTCAAATAAGAATTGCAGCGGCTCTTGATATTTGGACAATTTGAAAAAATAATTTTCTTCTTCCAGCAATTCTGGCTCTTTGTTGTGGTCAGGACACTTGCCGTCTATCAAATCTTTTTCGGTTTTAAAGGACTCACAACCCACACAATATAATCCGCTATATTTCTTTTTATAAATATCCCCGCTTTCCACCGCTGCTTTCCAAAATTCTTGTGCACCAAATTCATGACGTTTTTCTGAAGTACGAATAAAATCGTTGTTGATAATATTCCACTGATCGGCCAAACTTTCAAATTCGGCAGAATTTTGAGTGGAAAATTCTTCCACCGGTAAACCTTTTTCCTTGGCAGTTTTATACATCTTTTGTCCATGGACATCTGTGCCGGTCAAAAAATAAACATCCTTACCCAACAAGTTTTGGTAACGGGCCATTACATCGGCATAAAGCAATTCTAAAGCAAAACCAATGTGTGGAGAAGCATTGGCATAAGGAATAGCGGTGGTGAGATAAAATGTTTCTTTCTTTGACATAAGTAAAAATTATTTTCTATTTATTATGATTACGAATTCCCCTCTTTCATCTTTCATATTCTCCATAATTTCATCAATTGTTCCACGATAAATCGTTTCAAACTTTTTAGTCAATTCACGACATACGACAATTTGTCTATTCGGATCAAGCAAATCTTTCAACTCTTTCAAACATTTCAAAATACGATGACCGGATTCGTAAAAAACAACCGTTTCTTCTTTTTCCGCCACTTCTTTGAAATATTTTTGTCTTTTGTTTTTGTGCGGAGGAAAACCCATAAATGCAAATCTGTCGGTAGGAAATCCGGAAATACTCAAAGCCATCACTACGGCGGAAACTCCCGGAATCGCCACAATATTATTTCCCAAACCTTTTTTCAAAAGATATTCGATGAGCAATCCGCCAGGATCGGAAATTCCCGGGGTGCCGGCATCAGTCACCAACCCCACATTTTTACCGGACAAAAGCATATTTTCAATTTCCTTAAATTTCGCCATATCACTATGTTGGTGGAAACTAACCAGCTGTTTGTTGATTTCATAATGGTCCAACATGTTTTTGGTCACTCTGGTGTCTTCGCACAATATCAAATCAACGCTTCTGAAAGTTTCCAAAGCGCGCAAAGTAATATCGCCTAAATTTCCTATAGGCGTAGCGATAATATACAATTGTCCCGACATAGATTTTTATAGATTTATTTTAGCAAAACAAAGAGAAAAAAGCAACTATTTTACAAAAATCAAAAAACCGCCTTTGGGGCGGCTTTTTTAGTTTATTCTAGAGTTATCGCTCCGACCGGACAACCCTCAACAGCTTGTTGAATGGTTTCTTCCGGATCACCTGTAGGATTAACCACTTCTGATTTACCTTCGGCATTCAAACTGAATGTATTTCCGGCAATCGCGGTACAAGCACCGCAACCGATACACTTTTCTTGGTCAACTTTTGGAGTCATAGAATTTTAAATTAATAAATTAAATTAATCATTAAAAATATTTTTCCGTATAGAATCTAATCAATTCTTCAATAGCCGGAATGACAGATGGTTTACTGACACCGACTTTCAATTTCTTTTGTACATCTTCCAACGTGCGTGCACCGTCAAGCACGGCTTCTTCTATATCTTTATCTGTAATTTTCAAATCCGCATCTATCACTTTAGCTCCTTCGACTACAATTCTACCGTGTTGTTTAGTTTTTCGGAAGTAATCGTTTATCGCCGCCTGTAGGGCTTTATCACCCAAAACCGAACAATGCACTTTCCTGTCTGGTAACCCACCGAGTTCTTTGAGAATATCTTGTGGCTTAAGTTTCAACGCATTGTCAATTTTCATTCCACCTTTTCTTTTGATCATTTCACTCATCACCGAAGTGGACGCTATAGCACTACCGCAACCGAAAGTGCGCCAACGACAATCTTTAATTTTTTCCGTTTTTGGATCTATTTGCAACCAAAGAACCATTTCATCTCCACAAGCCGGTGAGCCAACTCGGCCATACCCATTAAATTTGAATTTATCTTCTTCTCCAAAACGCATAAAATTACGCGGAGAAAAAAAGTGGTCTTTTACTTTTTCAGTATATAACCAACCTGAAGAACCGTCTTTACTGCGTACATCAAAATTTTTTTTAGTTTTAATTGTCTTTTTTGGAGTTTTTTTCTTCATATTATTTATATTTTGGATGTTTTTCATTTTCCATATTCACCGGGCTGATCTCACGCAAAACTTTCACAATATCAGGTAAAAATTTCATCATGTAATCAATGTCTTCTTTGGTATTTTCTTTGCCCAATGTAAAACGCAAACTGCCATGAGCAAATTCATAAGGCAAACCTATGGCGCGCAGAACATGGGACGGTTCCAAAGAATCGGACGTGCAAGCCGAACCGGTAGAACACATAATTCCATATTCATCCAAATAAAGAAGCAAAGCCTCGCCTTCCACGTTTTCAAAAGTAATATTGATATTGTTGGGCAATCTATTCTCCCCTATTTGTGGGCCATTGAGACGAACATTGTTTATTTTTTCATTCACTTCCTGCCAAAGATAAGCGGATAATTTGGAAATTCTCTGTGATTCTTTTTCACGATTTTTTTGCACTAATTCCAGAGCTTTGACAAAGCCGATAATTCCAGGAATATTTTCTGTTCCTGCGCGCAATTTCTTTTCTTGCGAACCGCCATAAATAAGAGGTTTGATTTTTATACCGCGACGAACAAAAAGCATACCAACGCCTTTAGGTCCGTAAATTTTACTACCGTTTATTGTCATCAAATCTACATGTAATTTTTCAGTGTCCAAATCCAAATATCCGGCTGCTTGACAAGCATCGCTGTGAAAATAAGGATAAACGGTATTGTGTTCTTTACGATATCGTAAAAGTTCGCGTCCAATTTCAGCAATCGGCTCAATTGTGCCGATTTCATTATTGGCATACATAATGGTAATCAAAATAGTATCCGGGCGAATAGCGCTCATCACATCTTTAACAGAAACCTTTCCTTCTTTATCAACTTTGATATAAGTCACTTCAAAGCCTTGTTTTTCTAACTCTCGCAAAGGATATAACACAGCATGGTGTTCTATACCAAGGGAAATAATGTGTTTACCGACTTGGCTATGAGCATAAGCAGTGCCAAATATCGCCAAATTATCAGATTCGCTACCGCCGCCCGTAAAAACGATGTTTTCTGGCATAGCGTGAATCAAATCAGCTATGATTTTACGAGCGCTGTTTAACGCAGATTGAGCTTCGCGTCCCTTATGATAAAGAGAGGACGGATTACCAAAAACATCACCAAAATAAGGTGTCATAGCTTTCACCACGGTTTTATCAATCGCAGTGGTGGCCGCATGATCAAAATATACTTCACGAATTTTTTTCGGTTTTGGCAACATATTAAATTTGGTTCAATTTTGTTTTAGAAAATATTTTTAAAACATTTTCATTAATTTTTTTCATTTTATCTTTTAAAATACACTTTGTGGTTTTACATTTTTTATTTGCGCAATAACAAGGCAATACCGCACA
>CAYWMO010000046.1:0-5370 GCA_964459625.1 uncultured Gammaproteobacteria bacterium
GGCAAAGTAAAATTTACATTCTTTTTGTTCTCATTTTCTTTTTGAAAAGAAAAATCCACGGCAAAAGGTAAAATATCTCCTGCTAAATTTTTATAAAATAACTGATTATTGTTTTTCCCAAAATCATACAATTCTTTGGTGACTTTTACGTCTTGCTCGCAATATTTTTTGATTTCGTCGATTTTTCCTTCTTTCCACCAACGTAACGCTTGTAAACCGTCTGCACTTTTACTCACATTATCCAGGGTAGCTTCGGCCACATCGGCCAATTTTAATCTGATACCCAAACTTTCTTTGATTTTTTTCAACAAATCCAAACTCGGCAATTCCAATAAATTTCCCAAATAATAATTATTTAAAACCGGTAAATCAAAATGTTCACTATTGTAACCAATAACTCTGTCGGCTTTTTCTAAAATCGGCCAAAGTTTTGGTAATTCTTCTTCGGTAAAACTTTGATAAGTATCAGTCGCATAACTGTAGATGGAAACTACGGAAACTTTCAATTTTTTAAAATCGTTTTCCGCTTCCGCAAAACTATTTTGGGTTTCAATGTCAAAAACTATTTCATTAAGCATATTTTAAAAAAATATTATAATACCGCAATATTATAATATTTTTCATATTAAATGTCCAATTTAAATATTTAATAATCTGTCTATTTCCGGTTTATCAAAACCTACTATAATATTACCGTCAATTTCCACCACCGGCACGCCCATTTGCCCGGATTTTTCAATCATTTCTTGAGCTTTGGTTTGATCTTCCGCCACATTATAATCGATAAAGGATATATTTTTACTTTTTAGATAATCCTTGACCATATGGCAATAAGGACAAGAAGGGGTTGAGTAGATATTAACCATACAAAGAAAATTAATTAATTCATACTAATATTGTATGATATAACTTCGGTTTTGTCAAGTGTGGATAAATCCAATCTTTTTTCCATCTCTTCAACAACACTGATTTTGGCTTTGGTTTGCGGATGTTTGGCTACATATAAACTGCAACAATCTTCATATGGACGATTAGAAATAATGAGGGTCCCTATCTTTTTAGCCAATTGAGCAATTTCCGTTTTATTTGATCCAGATAAAGGATTCAGCTTGAGCATATTCGTTGCAGAATATACCGCCGTCAAATTTTCCAAAGTTTGTGAAGCGACTTGACCCAAACTATCCCCCGTTGCCAAACCGAGACATTTTTCTTTTTTAGCAATCACCTCACTGATTTTGAACATTAATCTGCGAGTTATAAGCATTCGATAATCAGCCGGGATGTTCATCAAAATCTGTTTTTGCCAAAATGCAAAAGGTACAATATGTAATTTAATTTTCGGTTGATACAAACTAAGTGTTTTGGTTAAATCAAAAATCTTTTCTGAGACATCTTGTGTCACCTGAGTTTGGTTTTGAAAATGAACCAATTGAATTTCAGCTCCCCGCTTCATCATCATATATGCGGCAACCGGACTGTCTATACCACCAGATAATAAACATAAAACTTTTCCCGAAGTTCCGGAAGGTAATCCGCCGATTCCTAAATACTCTCCGACACAAACATAACTTTCCTTTTTGGTTAAAAAAATATTTACTTTAATATCTGGATTGCGCAAATTTACTTTCAATCCTGTTTTTTGTGCAATAATACCACCAACCTCCCTACTGATGGTTTGGGAATCCAAATAAAAACTTTTATCAGATCTGGTGGTTTCCACAGCAAAAGTTTTTTCCGCAGAAATATTCTTAAATAATTCCAATGTTTTAATGGTTATTTTCTCCAGATTATTTTCACTAATAACTGTTGGGGAAATTTTGGCGATCCCCGGTACTAAACATAATCGCGATAAATCATCTTGTGATATATCTAAAAGCAGACCGCCTTCGGTCCGCTTGATAATTGTTGGAGAAAATATTTTTTTCAAATTTTCTCTAAGTACTTCAAAAAACATTTTTTGATTGTTGCCTTTGAGAAAGATTTCGTCAACTCTAACAAAAAATAACATAACTAGATAATTTTTAATAATTCTTTCGCTGTTATTATTTCAGATTTTTCACTATTTCTGACTTTTATTTCCACCCCGCCTTTTTCCATAGTTTTTTTGGAAACAACAACTCGATACGGCAAACCAATCAAATCAGCATCTGCTAATTTTTCTCCGGCTGAAGCATTTTCTCTATCATCAAACAAAACTTCAACATTTTTCTTTAGTAAATCTTGATAAAGTTTTTCCACTTCTTTTTTACTTTCTTCTTCTTTACCCAAAGACATAAGATGTACTTTGTAAGGCGCTACGCTTTCCGGCCAAATTATACCTTTTTCATCATTATAAACTTCAACTATAGTTCCCATGATACGAGAAGGGCCAATTCCATAACAGCCCATTTGAGCCACTTGTTGTTCCCCTTTTTCGTTTTGATAAAAAAACTTAAACGGTCCGGTAAATTTATCCATTAATTTAAAAATATTACCGACTTCTATCGCTTTTTCTTCTTTAAGTTCTTTATTTCCGCATTTTGGACACACATTTTGTTCATCGGCTATTTCTTTATTTACCGCTACCTGACATTTTTCACAAATATAAATAGTATCTTCGCCTATCGAAGATAGGGTTTGATATTCGTGAGAATATTTGGAAAAAGCGCCGCCCGACGCATAGGTCAAAATTGTTCGGCCATTTCCCAAACCCAAACGATCATAAACACGAAAATAAGCTTCTGTAACCTCTTCGTAATATCTGTCTAAATCTTTTTCATCCGTATGAAAAGAATACATATCTTTCATGCGAAATTCTCTACCTCGCAACAAACCAGATTTGGCGCGAGCTTCGTTTCTAAATTTGGTTTGAAATTGATAAACCGATTTTGGTAAATCTTGATAAGAGAAAACGAATTTTTGCACCAACGGAGTGACAATTTCTTCATGGGTAGGATTCAAAACTATTTTTGATTCTCCAGCTCCGGAAGTGCGATAAAAAACATCAGCCAAAGATTTATCACGACCGGTAATCTCATAATTTTCTTCCAGAGTCAAAGTCGGCATCAAAACTTCGTTTCCGCCAACAGTATTCATTTCTTCACGAATGATATTTTCTATTTTATTTAATACTCGCAGACCTAAAGGTAAAAAAACATAAACCCCGGCCATTTGTTTGGTAATAAACCCGGCTTGAGTCAAAAGCTTGGCATTAATACTGTCCGCATCTGATACGGCGGTTTTACTGGTTTTGGTAAAAAGTTGAGAAAATTTCATATAAACTATTTAAATATTTGATGAAATTATACTAAATTAACCTATTTTTGTCAAAAAAGAAAATAAAAACCCTCGTCGAATTTGACGAGGGTTATAATCATTGTTTTTACTTCAATCCCAAACTTTTTTCCAGTAATGTTTTAAAAATATTTTTACGATAAAGCGTGCCGATAGGTTTACCATTTTCCATCACCGTCAATCTGTCTGTACTGCGTGCCAACATTAGCGCCCCGGCTTTTATCGCCGGCTCATTCGGCCCGATAGTAAAAACATCACGCTTCATAAATACTTCCACTTTTTTATTTCTAATTTGCTCCGGTTTACCCTCTCGTTCTTCAAAATCGGTATACATTTCCGGATTATCATAATAACTGGTATAGAAAGGATAAAGAATACGAAATAAATCTTTTTCCGAAACAAAACCAACTAAACGCTCGTCCTCATCAAGAACTATAGCTCCGCCAGCATTGTTTTCTTGCAATGTTTTAAAGACCTGTTCGTAGGTCGTGCCGACATAAACAGCGAGAACTTTTGGGTCCATGAGATCGCGTACTAACATATTGATTTTAGATTTAATGATTTATAACCTACTTGCCGGTAGGTAAGATTTTAGATTTTTTATCTGTCTTTATTTTACCATTATCCAGAATAAAAGTGCAACTGCTATACGATAAATACCGAAACCTATAAAAGTATATTTTTTCACTAAATTTAGCAAAAATTTAATGCTTAAAATAGCAACTAAAAATGATATGATAACACCTAAAAATAACAGACCAAATTGATTAGCAGAAAAATTTGAAGCGTTTTTTAATAAATCATAACCAGTAGCCGCGCACATAGTCGGAATAGCCAACAGAAAAGAAAATTCCACTATCGTTTTTCTCTTCATTCCTTGAGTAAGTCCGCCGATAATCGTAGCTGCAGAGCGAGAAACACCAGGAATCATTGCAACACATTGAAATAACCCGACTATCAACGACTGTTTGTAAGAGATGTTTTCAATTTCTGAAATGTCTGTGTCTTTTTCTTTGTGCCATAATTCAAAAATTATCAAAAATATACCGCCAAAAAACAAAGACCAAAAAACTACCGTATTGCCGGAAAGCATTTCCTTGATAAAAGGATAAAAAATAAAACCAAAAATCGCCGATGGTAAAAACGCAATAATTATTTTCTTCCAAATTTCCATTCCGGATAAGAGTTTTTTCCAATATAAAAAAATCACAGCCAAAATGGCTCCCAATTGTATGCTTATTTCAAAAGTCGACAAAAAATCGCTTTTGGAAATTTTTAACAAATCAGCGGTTAAAATCATATGACCGGTGGAAGAAATCGGTAAAAATTCGGTAATTCCTTCAACTATAGCTATGATAACTGCTTGAAAATATGACATAAATATACAAAAATATATGAATTTATAATTTATACTTAAATTATAACAATAAACAAAAAACAAAACAACCGCCTTATTTGACAGTTGTTTTGTTTAAGCAAATTATTCTTCGACCAGAGTTGTTTGTTCGGAAACCGGTTCGGTCGATTCAGACATATTTTCAACAGGAGTAGTTTCTTCCACGGTTTCAGTTTGAGTTGGTTCGTCTACTACAGGATTAATTATTTGACTTTCCTCCGAAGGGTCAGCGTTTAATTCTTCTGTTGAAGATTCACTAGTTGTCGGTTCTTCGACATTATTTTCATTTTCAGAAACATTACCAGTGTCGACAGGGAGAATCTCAACATTTCCTTCTTCGTTTACGATAATTTCTTCCGTTTGAGGACTGGTGGTTTCCGTTTCTGGAACAATCAATGCTTCATCGATAATTTTCCTCTTAGCCACTACAAACCAATCAAAAGTCGCACTACTAACACCATTATTTAACTCTTTTACCGTGAAACCGGTTTTGTCTTTGTTGATTACCGCTACATTATTACTTGTATCAAGCGAAGTTAAAGTTACATTTACTTTAATAACTTGAGTTTCATCTATCATTTCTTGAATATCTTCGGAGAATACAATTCTGGCTTCTCCGTTTTGTAATTTTCCTTCACCATTGATAGTTATCTCCACATTCTCCGAACTCATACCATAGAGTTTCTTCTCCGTACCGGAAG
>CAYWMO010000047.1:0-5317 GCA_964459625.1 uncultured Gammaproteobacteria bacterium
ATAAATTAATTGTTGGCGTTTCGGAGATTTGTCCAACGCATCTTGGAGATAATTTTCCGCTTCCGCCATTTTTGCAGGATCGTTATTCAATTGAGCCGTTACTTGCGCCATTTGCGATAAAGTCATCTGATTGCGAATATCCAACGGATGGAGTTCTGTATTTTTATGCAATTCCGTATAACAAACATTCAAAATATTTTTTAAGAAATCGATTTTTGTTTGCTGATTTTGCATCAACGAATAAGCCACTTGCACTACGGAACGAGATATATCGCTTCTAATATCATCAATATGTGGAGATTTGAAATTGAGGGCTTCTTCCACGGAAGACAAAGACATCGGCGGATTTGAATTGATCATTTTAATAGCATCAAGCGATTTCATATTGGCTCTCGCCGGTTGAATGTTAAAAATAAAAATCAAAACAAAAACTGACACACCTGCTACGGCTATCGCGCCACTGCCCAACGTTTTATTTGATTGAATGTTTTGATTTGTTTCTTTTTCTTCGGGCAACAGTGTCAAACGACCGATCATAGCCAACACAAACATAAAGTAAAGATATGAAGTCAAATTTTCAAAAACCGTGACATTTTCCACCAAATGAGAAATAACATAAACAGAAAGAACGGTGAACACTGCCAAATCCACGTGTTTTTTTCTATAAGCTATTATCAAAGACATCACCGCTATTGCAAACAACAATAAATAAACCAAGATACCGAAAGTTCCTTGCACCGCCATAGTATTAAGCACTATATTGTGAGCGTTATCAAACCAGGTTTCTCCGTAACCGAAATCCAAAGATCTGGGATTGTAATGAGTGTTAAAGGCATAGAAATAATTATTCGGACCCCAACCGAACATTGGCCTGTCTTTCCAACTTTGTAAAGCTATTTCCCAAGCTATCCAACGAGGACTGGCTTTGATAGTCGAATATGAAGTGTTGATGGCACGACCGACAGCGGGAATATTTTTTACAAAATCGGTTTGACGATTGAAATACAATACCGAAAAAATCAAAACGAATACGGCCAAAGAAGACCATAAATAAATTTTTGCTTTCGGATAACCGCGCAAAGCGACGGCTAAAACAAAAATAGTCAAAGGAATGGCCACGGCAAGAGCCAACATATCGCCGCGAGTACCGCTAAAAAATATGCCAAAAAATGACAATATTGCCATCGCCCCCAACATCCAACGCCAATGCAAGGTTTTTTCCTTGATAAAAAGAAGTACGGACATGGCCGACAAAAACAAAGCATAACCGCCGACATAAATCGGATTACCTAGAGTACTGGCAACACGATCACTGCCTTGGTTTAACAATAATTGCGGATTACCCACTTGTAAAAAACCGACAAACATCACTCCAGTACCAGCAATCAAAAATATTTTTAAAGCTAGACGCCAATCAGACCAAGTTTTCAAAACTGCGCCACAAATATAAAAATATATCACATAATGAGTCAAGGTAAAAAAGCCCAACATACGCTCGTGATTGTCCCAAAAACTGTGATAGGGATCGACTCCGGTGAAAGTGGAAATTCCGAAACTGAGCCAAAATAAAAATACAGCAATATTTATCGGGGTAAATTTTGGCTTATATTCTTTAAAATCGGCGATCAATAATAAAACATACAATCCAGACATTATCAAAACTATGGATCTAAAAGTTAAAATCTTCGGTACAATAAAAGGAAAGATAAACGAACTCGGTAACACTAAAAGAGGCACAAAAAAACTGGCGTAAATAAGTATCTTTATCGCCAAAATTACTCTGTCTTTAGACATAAATTAAGATGATTATAACAGACAGGGTGTATATCCCCGTCTCTGATTTTTAACTTGTGTATTTTACATTAATTAAACCGAGTTGACAATATCAAAAAATTTTGCTAAAATAAGGGAAAATATATGAAAGAAATTTTTATAAAAAATGAAAAGGAAATGGTTGATTTTGGAAAAAAATTTGCTACTGATTTGAAAGGTGGAGATATTTTGTGTTTATATGGTGATCTGGGAGCTGGAAAAACCACTTTAACCAAAGGTATCGCTCAGGTTTTTGGTATCAAACAACGCATCAAAAGCCCTACTTTTACCTTGTTTAATGTTTACAATGTACAAATTGACGGCAAAAGTATAAAATTCGTCCACATAGACGCTTACCGCCTCAAAGATGAAGACGAACTTTTGGATGTTGGAATTGACGACTATTTGGGAGAGTCGGAAACTATTTGTGTGATTGAGTGGGCGGAAAAAATACCAAATCTCTTAAAAAACAAAAAATGCGTGGAGATACGCATTGAACACACACCGACGGGACGAAAGATCCAATTTTAGATTTTTGACCTGCCTGCCGGTAGGCAAGGTTTTAGATTTACGATTGACCAACTTTATGTCATTCTAAAATCTAAAATTTTTTTGAATATTTACATCCACAGTATTTCTGCCGATAGATATTCTTTTCATTACATAGTTTGTTTGATTTTTCCTGTCTTCCTTCGGTTTTCCAATCTACATCCAAAAATTTTAAACCGAATTTTTTGGCAACACTACTCCCAAGCGGATGAATAACATCCGCTTTTTTGTTTCTACCACTGGTCAAGCTGGTAGCAAAAACATCAAAACCGTTTGCTTTGGCGTATTCCCCGGCTTTATTGAGGCGTATTGCAAAACAATTTAAACATCTTTTTCCGCCTTCCGGTTCATTCTCTAAACCTTTTATGCGTTCTTCCCATTTTTCTGTTTCATAATCCGCGTCAATCATTGGAATATTCCATTCTTGGCAAACTTTTATTACTTCAGCTTTACGTTTGAGATATTCATTTTCCGGATAAATGTTGGGATTATAAAAATAAACCGTCAAATCATAGAGGTCTTTGAGTTCATCAATAACAGTAATGCTACACGGAGCACAACAGGTGTGTAATAACAATTTTTGCATACAAAATTATTTCTTAAGGTATTTTTTTCCTTTCAACTCTTTGGGTAAATACTCCTGTTCCACCGGACCGTCAAAATCCGGATTATACTTATATCCTTTGCTGTATCCTATATCTTTCATAAATTGCGTCGGGGCGTTGCGCAGATGAAGCGGCACACCCAAATGCGAAGTTTCTTCCGCATCTTTCATTGCAGCTTCGTAAGCCGTATAAAGCAAGTTGGATTTGGCGGATTTGGCGCAATATACCACTGCTTGAGCCAAATGAACTCCGCATTCCGGCATTCCCAAACGATGACAAGCATCATAAGCGGCATTGGCTTGAATAAGTGCTTCACCATTGGCCATACCAATATCCTCGGAAGCAAATCTGACAACACGACGAGCCACATAAAGCGGATCAGCTCCACCTTGCAGCATTCGAGCCAGCCAGTAAATAGCGGCATCAGGATCGCTACCACGCATGGATTTATGAAGCGCGGAAATTAGATTATAAAATTCTTCGCCTTGTTTATCAAAAACCACGTTTACTTTTTGCGCCGCCTCTTTTACATCTTTTACCGTAATCTCTCCGTCTTTCAATTTGACGACCAATTCCAAAATATTTAAAGCTGTGCGCGCATCGCCTCCGGCAAAAAACACCAAGGTTTTGACGACTTCATCGGAAATTTTAATTTTCATTTTACCCAATCCCCGTTCTTGATCAGTAACAGCTCTTTTTATCACTTTCAACAATTCTTCTTCGGACAATGATTTCAAAACAAAAACCCGAGAACGAGAAAGCAAAGCGCGGATAATTTCAAAAGAAGGATTTTCCGTGGTCGCGCCGATTAAAATTATTTCCCCTTTTTCCACATACGGGAGCAACGCATCTTGTTGCGCTTTGTTCCAACGGTGAATTTCGTCAATAAACAAAATGGTGCGACGATTTTCTTTTTCTTTCATTTCTTTTGCTATCGCCACCGCTTCTCGCAGTTCGTCTTTACCACTCATCACCGCGGAAAGCTGAATAAAGTGCGATTTTGTTTTAGCGGCAATAATTTTGGCCAGAGTGGTTTTACCGACTCCCGGCGGACCCCAAAATACAAGCGATGTAAGATCGTCGTTTTCTATCAAACGGCGCAGTATTTTTCCCTGTCCTACAATATCAACCTGTCCAAAAAAATCTTCAAAATTCAAAGGGCGCATACGCTCGGCGAGAGGAATGGAGTTTATTGCTACAGTTTGGATTTTATTCTGTTTAGGGGACATACTGCTCTTGTTAAAATATTTTAGATTTTAGAATTCACCCCTGTGAAATCCCAACTTTGTTGGGTTTGACCGCCGTGGCGGACAAAATTTCACGGGGTAAAGATTTTAGAATGACAGGTGAATTGGTAAATCATAAATCTAAAACCTTGCCTACCGGCAGGCAGGTCATAAATCAAAAATTGGTCAAACAATTTTTTTTATCTTCTCCGCCCACCACTGTTTAATTTTTCTAATCAAAAAATAATCGCTAAATTTCTTTCTGTCATATGGCGTTGCTTGGGATTTAAGTTCTTCCAAAATGGAATTCAAATCTTGAACCATGTCTTTTTCTTCAAAAGAAACATCCGCTTCTTTGTTGATATAAAAACTGCGATGAGTAAAATTGTTACTACCGATAAAACCTCTTTTGTTATCTATAGACATCGCTTTACCGTGATGCATTTTCGGCAAGAAAAAAAGTTTTGCCCCCGCACGATGGGTCAATTCGTAAAAAGCTTGCGAAGCCACCTGAATAAATTTATGATCCGGACGATATGGCAAAATAATATTTATTTCCACGCCGCGCTTTTTCGCTTCAGTAATAAGTTTCAAAAATTTCCGATCCGGGATGTAATACGGTGTCAATAGCGTAACCGATTGCTTGGCGCTGCGAATAAGGTCAAAATAAAAATTTTTCAATTTTGATTGTTCGCGATTAAACATCGGGGCGTGAAAAATAAAATTTATTTTCTTTTTCCATTCCGGATACTCCCTGTATTTTATAGGATGAAACAAATCTTTGACATTTTTCTTTTTACCGCCGGCTTTGACATAACTGCGCGCAAATTGACGAACCAGAGGACGAACGGTTTTTCCTTCCAATTTCAAATATAGGTCTCCCCATTCTTTTTCTTCCATCATCACATTTACTCCTCCGATAAAACCCACTTCTTCGTCTATCGTTAAAACTTTACGATGATTACGTTGCCAAATCCTCTTGAACCATTTGTAAAAATTGAATTCAAATTTAAAAACTTCGTTATAAATCAATAAATCCACTCCGGCTTGACGTAATCTATTTTGTTGCAAATTTGAAAGAGAAAAACTTCCCAAATGATCCGCAATAATTTTAACAATCAACCC
>CAYWMO010000048.1:0-5316 GCA_964459625.1 uncultured Gammaproteobacteria bacterium
AAAATATTATCCACAGGGATAAAATAGTACCAAGTTGCAAGTAAAAAGTCGCAAGCTTTAGCCAAATTTTCGCGTTTTTTGGCACTCACTTTAGTACTGTTACTTGTAACTTATTTCGCGTATTCTACCACACGGGTTTCACGAATGATGGTAACGCGAATTTCACCAGGATACTGTAATTCCTGTTCTATTTTACGACAAACATCTTTGGCTAATTGGTAAGCGGCATAATCATCGATTTCATTGGGTTTGACAAAAATCCTTACTTCTCTACCGGCTTGAATGGCGTAAACTTTTTCAATTCCCGGAAAACCGCTGGCTACTTTTTCTAATTCTTCCAAGCGAGCAACAAATTGTTCGTAACTGTCTTTACGAGCTCCGACGCGAGAAGAAGAAATAGCATCGGCCGCTTTTACGATAGTGGAATAAATATTGTAGGCCTTATCCATATGGTGAGTCAGGGCGGCTTGAGCGATTTCCTCATCCATATTGAATTTTTTCAATAAGGCGTAACCGATTTCGGGGTGTGATCCCTGAGTTTCTTGATCAACGGATTTACCAATATCATGGAAGAAGCCGCATTTTTTGGCTTTGGCTTCATCAAGTTTTAATTCTCCGGCGATAAGAGCGGAGAGATAAGCCACTTCGATAGAGTGATTTAATATATTTTGACCGTAAGAAGTGCGATATTTGAGACGTCCGACAATGCCGATCATTTTCGGATCTAAACCGGTAATTCCTAATTTGTAAAGAGATTCTTCACCGGCTTTTTTGATATCCAAAGCCAAATCTTGTTTGGCTTTTTCTACAAATTCTTCAATACGGGCCGGTTGAATACGTCCGTCTTCCATCAATTTTTCCAAAGCCAGTTTGGCAACTTGACGACGAATAGGAGAGAAACCAGAGACAGTGATAGTTTCCGGAGTATCGTCGATAATAAGTTCACAACCGGTAAGTTTTTCAATAGCTTTGATATTACGACCTTCTTTACCGATGATGCGGCCTTTCATTTCTTCGCTTGGTAAAGTCACGGCAGTGGAAGTAGTTTCCGCGGCATGAGATGAAGCGCAACGTTGAATGGCTCCGACTATTATTTCGCGAGCCTTATCTTCGTAAACTTCGCTACTTTCTTTTTCCACTTTTATAACTCGACCCATCAAATCTGTTTGAGCATCAGATTCTATTTTACGAAACAATTCTTCTTTGGCTTGTTCCGGAGTCAAGTTGGCGATTTGTTGTAATTTTTGTTCTTGCTGAACTTTGATTTTTTCTATGTCTTCTTTTACCTTGTTCACCAAATCCACTTTTTCTTGAATTTTTTGTTGTTTATCTTGAAGCTCCAAAAGTTTTTGGTCAAACATGTTTTCTCTTTTTTCCAAACGTTGTTGGGTGGCGGAGAGTTCTTGTCTAATTTGTCTTTCTTCTTTTTTGGCTTCGTCGATGATTTGAACAGCCTTTTCTTTGGCTTCCAAAACAAGAGACTGGTGTTTGTTTTTTGCTTCTTCAAGCATTTTTTCCGCACGTGCTTCGGCGGAATTAGCGGCTTTGAGCGCGGTTTTTTTGCGCCAATAATAACCGGCAATAGTACCGATGATAAGACACAAAATCGATCCGCTTATGGTATAGATTAAAGTGTTCATAATATAAATAAAAAATCCCAAGATTTTTGGGAAGTCAAAGATGAAATTGGCTTTTAATTAGCCAAAGAAACGCTGTTTTTTATCCTTTTATCTTAAAAAATTACAAAACCGCCAAAAATGATTTTTGGCTCAACAGAGCTGAATTCGAAGTTTTGTTATTAAGATTAAAATTTAACATAGTCAATCGGATTTCTGTTACAAAAGGATAAATTCATAAACAGCGATTTGGGTCTTTAACCTCCGGAATCTAGATTGTTAATGAATTAATTTTGTACACTTATTTTATCACAAACAGGTTACTTTGTCAATTTCCTTTATTTCAAAGGTAATTCTAGGGCATCATTTAATTTATATGGTCCTATGGCGGTACGTTTCAATTCTTGACAATAAGCCCCGACACGCAGTTTTTTACCGATATCTTCGGCTAAGGTACGGATGTAGGTTCCCGGGGAACAGCTTACCCTGATTTTGAGAAAAGGGTATTGATAGTCAAGCAGTTCCAGAGAGGATATATTTATTTTGTGTTTTTTTCTTTTTATTTCTTTACCGCGTCTGGCCAAATTATAAAGACGTTGGCCAGCGATTTTTTTGGCGGAAAACATGGGTGGGACTTGGTGTTGAGGGCCGGTGAATTTTGTAAGAGTTTTTTCTATATCTGACTTGGTAGGTGCTTGGATATTTTTATTTAAGATTTTTGACCTGCTTGTCGGCAGGCAGGTTTTTAGATTGCAGATTAATTGATTGATAAAGTTTAATTTGTAAGGTTGGATGTTGCCAGTTTTGTCTCCGGTATTAGAAACTTCACCCAGTTTTATCGTTGTTTCATAAGTTTTTGGTAGATTTTTGAAATTTTCAATTTCTCGTGTGGCTTCGCGTCCAATTGCGACAATAAGTAATCCGGTAGCAAAAGGATCCAAAGTTCCGGCATGTCCCACGCGCGGATTTTTAATTTCCGGATATTTTTGACGAAATATTTTTCGCAAATATCCGACTGCGTCAAAACTGGTCCAACCTTCGGGTTTGTTGGCTAATACGAAAGAGTTTGGTTTGAGTTCAAAATTTTTGTTAGTGATTATTTCCATATGACAATACTATAGGTGAGGAAATAAAATAAGTAAATAGTATTTTAAATAAAAAAAGCCCCCTAAATCGGGGGCCTCGGTAAAGAGCTGTTTTGCTTTATGATCTGTGTCCGCGGTAAGGCCTGTCATCGGGCCTGTCTATGAGTTCCCTCACCTGATGTTTGGTATTTACATAGAGTTGGGCAGCCAGATTCCGTTTGACCGTCTTGTAACTGATTACGCCGACTATGCCAGCGTTCCGTTCCATAACGGAAGTTGCTTGATAAGGAGGGTTATCAAGACGAAGTGTCTCGGCAGCCTCCTCCACTGCTTCTTTACTAAGGAAAATAATTTTTTCCTTGCAAACAAAGCGGATCACCTCGGTTTTTGTAAGATTTTGTCCTGTAATAGGGCAAACACCCTGATTACGGAGGTTCTGTAGCATTTCTTCCATCGATTCTCACCTTTTGTGAAGTTGTTAAAAAACCATTGTTCCGATTGGAACCGGTATATATTAGTATATTTTTATAATTTTGTCAATGATTTGGCTAAAATAACCGGTTTGATCTGTTTTTTCTAAATCCAGCCCAAATATTTGACTTTTTTATCGATTGGCTTTATAATTTCAATTACTTTCTATAATTTTAAAAGCATTTCATGAATGTAACTGATTTGGCCAGACAATTGAAAATTCATCCGCAAAAACTTTTGCAAGTTCTGCCTGAGTTTGGTTTTGATTTTGGAGCGCGCGCAGTGAAAATTGATGATAGAGTCGCCAATCAAATTCAAAAAGAATGGCGTCGTATCAAGTTTGTTTTGGAAGAAAGAGAAAGAAAAGAAAAAGAAAAACAAAAAGAATTGGAAAAAGAAATGCGTCAACAAAATGATTTAACAGTAAAAATTCCGGACAAAATTACGGTTAAAGAATTGTCCGTACTTTTGGATTTGCCTTTGAACAAATTGATAGTGGAATTGATGAAAAACGGGATTTTGGTTTCGCAAAATGAAAACTTGGATTATGATACTGCCGTGATTATTGCCGAAGATTTGGGTTTTAAAGTTGACAGAGCGGAAAACAAAGAGGAAGAAAAAGACAGTCACCATGTAACCAAATTGGAAAATATTTTAACACAAGAAGCTACGACTCCTCGCGCCCCGGTTATTGTGGTGATGGGTCATGTTGATCACGGAAAAACCAAATTATTGGACGCAGTTCGTCACACTAATGTTATTGATACGGAATCAGGAGGTATTACGCAACATATCGGCGCTTATCAGGTGGTTTGGACTGACCCGAAATCCAAAGAAAAACGTCCGATTACCTTTATTGATACTCCGGGCCATGAAGCTTTTACGGTTATGAGATCTCGCGGCGCGAAAGTCGCCGATATTGCCATATTGGTGGTAGCGGCCGACGATGGTGTAAAACCGCAAACCGTAGAAGCAATCAATATTATCAAAGCCGCCAAATTGCCTTTTATAGTAGCGATAAATAAAATAGATAAAGAAGGTGCTGATCCGCAACGAGTAAAAACGGATTTGTCTCAACACAATATTCTCCCGGAAGAATGGGGTGGGGAAGTGCCGATGGTAGAAATATCCGCCAAACAAAATTTAAACATCGATAAACTTTTGGATACTTTGTTGCTTTTGACTGATATGAATGAAGGTCAAATCCGAGCCAATCCGGCAAGATCGGCCGCAGGTACGGTTATCGAGGCTCACGTTGACAAAGGTGAAGGTCCGGTGGCTACAGTTTTGGTTCAAACCGGAACTCTTACCAACAACGATCCTTTGGTTGTTAACGGAGAAATATACGGCAAAGTTCGTGCCATGAAAAATTATCGCGGAGAAAATATTAATGAAGCCGGTCCGAGTACTCCTGTGCGTATTTTGGGTTTTAAAGTCGCACCGCAAGTCGGAGATGTGCTTGATGTCGGTTCGGCAAACGAAGCTCAGTTGATAGATGTAAAAGCCAAAAGAGTACAACAATCGGGTGCTGAAAAAGTAAAAATTACAAATGATTCCGCTAACGAAGAAGAAAGTAAAAAATATTTTAATGTAGTCATCAAAGCTGATATGCTTGGATCGCTTGAAGCTATTATTGGTGCTTTTGAAAAAATGAAAAACGAAGAAGTGTCTGTCAGAGTTGTTGGAAAAGGTTTGGGAAATATCACGGCTGACGATGTCACTTTGGCGCAAACCGCCAATGCTAAACTTTTTGCTTTTCATGTTACACCTATGCCGCTTGCCGCTGAAATGATCAGAAATACCGGAATAGAATTCAAAGAATACAAGGTTATTTATGATATGTTGAACTATATTGAAGAAGAATTGGAAAAAATGTTAAATCCCGAAGTCACGGTTGTTGAATTGGGCATATTCAAAGTAATGCAAATTTTCCGGTCTGAAAAGAACAATCAGATTTTGGGCGGTCGGGTGGAAAAAGGTAAAATAATCAAAGATTCTAAGGTAAGAATAAAGAGAAAAGGCGAACATATTGGTATCGGCAAACTTCCACAGATTCAAATGGGTCGTCAAAGTGTCAGTGAAATTATGGAAGGCAATGAATGCGGTGTGCAATACGAAGGAAAACTAAAGGTGGAAGAAGGAGA
>CAYWMO010000049.1:0-5210 GCA_964459625.1 uncultured Gammaproteobacteria bacterium
GACGGGACTCGAACCCGCAACTTCCGCCGTGACAGGGCGGTGCTCTAACCAGTTGAACTACCGACCCAATTGGTAGTTATGTGTGTTAAATTATAACATATTTATTAAATATGTCAACGGCTTAATGTTGATACAATACATAATTTTATTTTAAAACCTCCACTCCCGGTCCCCCATATTCCGGCAAAACGCAAAAAGAAAGATCCCGACAATCAAGCGGTTCTCTGATCTTCTTTTTATTAATACAAATTTTGGTTTTATCTGACCATTTTACGCATTCTTCCATACAACTATCATAAGCGTCTTTGATATCTTCTTTTGTTACTCCTTCGGTATATTCGGCGCAATCGGAATATTTTTTACAAGCTTCAGGACAGCTGGTAGAAACAATTTCTTCTTTATCACAAAGAGATTTCAAATTATTGATTTCCGCGATTATTTGCTGTTCAGTTTCATCGATTTGGTCAAAAATACTTCCACCGTCATGCTCAGAAATTTCCGGTAATTCCGGTATTTCGTTAAAATAATTTCCGTCTGACAATTCCGGAACCTGCGATCCAGGTCTCGGATCAGAATAGTCACCATCAGACAACTCTGGTGGTTGCGAGCCAGGTTTAGGAACAATTTCAATACTATCATCTGAAATCTCAGGTAATACAGGCACTTGATCGGAATAATCTCCATCTGACAATTCTGGAAGTTGTGAACCTACCTCAGGAACAATTTCAATACTATCATCTGAAATCTCAGGTAATACAGGTACTCGATCAGAATAGTCTCCATCAGACAGTTCTAGAGCTTGTGATTCAGAATCAATTATAACAATGTCTTCATCTTTAATATCTGGTAATTTCGGAATACTATCAAGCAGTTCATTTTTTTTGTCTTGTAACTCTTTTAAACGATCTTCCAAATCTTTTATTTGACTATCAAATTTTTCCGGTTTTTCACAACTAACAGACAATTTGTCTTTTGTTTTAGAATCTTTTAAATCCTCCAATAAATCTTGGTAATTTCCCAAAAGTATTTCTCCTCCCCCGCCTTGTTCCGGATTATTTCCCCACATCACATAAGCGCCGGCGCCAACAGCAACCACCGCGCTTCCCAAAATAAGAGACATTTTCGGTAAAGTCATAATAAACAAGTTAACAAATATTTAGAACTTAATAATACAAAAAAAATCAATATCGCGCAAATTTTACCAATAAAAAACCCGAGTAAACTCGGGTTTAAAAAAACGGTCAGATCAATTATCCAACCTTTTTTCACATAAAGAACAACACGGGTGAGGCACCCGTATTCCGGCCGTGGAAACGGGTTTGTCCAAAATAACGACCTCTACGGTTTTCCCGCAACTCTGACATTTTGCGAATTTTCCGGTTGGGATCCCTTTTTGGCGAACCTCTTCTACCTTCTTTTCAATAATCTCTGTTTGACCTGTCATTTTCGCCTCCGCGAAAAAAATGATAAAGCGCGATATTTTTAATAAAGAACTCTTGTTAAAAAACACCGCCCTGTTACAGGCGGTGAAAATTAATTTTTTATAAACGGTATAAAAGTGGAAAACTTTGCCATCTTGATTTTTTCAGTCAACGATCCGATTTCAAAAAACGAATCCCAAATAAAAGCGCTAAACACCAAAAGAAATGCGATAATACCCATAACCGCAAACATTTTTGTCATGATTTCCACCGTGGTCTGACCGTAACGAGTGTGATGAATTTTCTTTTCCATCTGTGCTATTCTTTCTCCCGTCTTAAGCACTGTATCGGGATTGAGAGAAATACTATCTATTCCTTCGCTTACCAAAAATTCCGCGAATTTCGGATAATCGCTCGGAGCTTGTCCGCAGATGCCGACTTTACAGCCGTTTTTATGCGCGACTTTGATAACTTGTCTAATCAATTTTTTAACCGCTTCGTTATTTTCGTCATAAATATGAGAAACGAGCGAACTGTCTCTATCCACTCCGAGAGTTAGCTGAGTCAAGTCATTGCTGCCTATAGAAAAACCGTCAAAAATTTTACTGAATTCTTCAGCCAAAATCACATTGCTTGGAATCTCACACATCACATAAACTTTTAACCCGTCTTTTCCGCGTTCCAAACCAAATTCTTTCATCGTGCTCAGCACCTTTTTTCCTTCTTCCACTGTTCGGCAAAACGGTATCATGACAATGACATTTTTCATCCCCCATTGCTCACGCACTTTTTTGAGCGCCGCACATTCCAATTTAAACCCTTCTTTATATTTAGGATCATAATATCGCGAAGCTCCTCGCCAGCCAAGCATCGGGTTTTCTTCTTTGGGTTCATAATCGGCTCCGCCGATAAGTGTAGCGTATTCGTTAGTCTTAAAGTCAGATAATCGAACAATCACATCATTGGGATAAAAAGCTCCGGCGATAAAAGCTATGCCTTCCGCCAATTTATCAACACAATACTGTGTTTTATCTTTATAACCGAGTGTCAATTTGTCTATTTTTTCTTTAACCGCGCGATCTTTTATCTTGTCATAATTTACCAATGCCAACGGATGAATTTTGATAAAATTGGTAAAAATGAATTCTTCACGAGCCAACCCCACTCCATCGCTTTGCAAATGAGACAATGAAAAAGCGCTGTCCGGATCACCGACGTTCATCATGATTTTGGTTTTGGTTTTTACTTTTTCCTTTACTTCTTCTCTAATTACTTCATAGGGTAATTTTTTATCATAAACATATCCGACCTCACCTTCGGCGCAGGACACGGTTATTTCTTGTCCATTTTTAACTTTTTTTCTAGCCCCTTCCGCTCCCACCATGCACGGCACACCGAGTTCTCGCGAGACTATGGCCGCGTGTGAAGTTTTGCCACCTTGCTCGGTGACTATAGCAGCGGCTATTTTCATAATCGGTTCCCAGTCCGGATCGGTAATGCGCGTAATCAACACTTCACCTTTTTTAAATTCTTTCATTTGAGCGGGGTTGTCTATTATTCTCGCTTTACCCGCGCCTATCTTTTGTCCGATACTCAAACCTTCAACCAAAACTTTTCCTTTTTGTTTCAATTTGTAAGTTTCAATGACAGATTTTTTGGCCAAAAGAGTTTTCACCGTTTCACTGCGAGCTTGCACGATAAACATTTTTCCTGTTTCTCCGTCGCGAGCCCATTCGATATCCATAGGGTGACCGTAATGATCTTCTATCTTCATGGCCCAAGAAGCCAAAAGCAAAACATCTTTATCGCTCAAACAAAACTTTTCTCTGTCTTTTTTGTCAACCGTGGCTTGTTTTGTCCCACCTTCTTTTTGATAAACCAATTTTACTTCTTTACTCCCCAATCTTCTGGAAATAATAGCATCATATCCTTGACGCACACCTTCTTTAAAAACAAAATATTGATCCGGTACTACTCGACCCTGCACGACATATTCTCCCAAACCGTAAGTGGCGCTGACCAAAACCGCGCCGGTAAAACCGCTTTCAGTATCCAGAGTAAAAATAACTCCGGATTGACCGATATCGGAACGAACCATTTCTTGAACGCACACGGACAAAGCGACGGATAAATGATCAAACCCTTTGTCAATACGATAAGAAATCGCTCTGTCGGTGAACAAAGACGCTATACATTTTTTTACAGCCACAAGCAAGGCCTTGTCGCCTATGACATTGAGATAAGTTTCTTGCTGTCCGGCAAAAGAAGCATCGGGTAAATCTTCGGCCGTCGCACTACTTCGCACCGCCACACTCAAAATCTTTTTTCCCGAACTTTTGGTCAGATCTCTGTATGAACCGAGAATTTCTCGACTGATTTCCCATGGCATTTCCGCTTTCAAAATCATTTCGCGAATTTTTTTACCGGCTATCGCCAATTTTTTGACATCTGTACCGTCAATTCCTTTCAAGGCAATTTTGATTTTATTTTCCAATCCGTTTTGTTTTAAAAAAAGACGATAACCTTCGGCGGTAATCGCAAAACCGTTTGGAATAATAATTCCTTTTTTAGTCAGATTTCGAAACATTTCGCCAAGCGACGCATTTTTTCCGCCGACACTCGGGATGTCCTTGATAGTAGTTTCCCGAAACCATTTGATGTATTTATTTTGAGTTGACATAGACCCCCCCAATTTACGAATTTAAAAAATTTAAAGATTGAAAGATTTAAAGATTGTTGGATTTAGTATATCATGTTTTTATCATTTTGAGAAAGCCCTCTTCATCAATTATCTTTACTCCCAAATCCTTGGCTTTATCGTATTTACTGCCCGGGTTATCCCCAACTATCACAGCTGTTGTTTTTTTACTGACACTCTCGGAAATTTCTCCGCCGAGTTCTTTGATTTTTTCTTTGGCGTCTTCTCGAGTTATCGATATCAGTGTTCCGGTCAAAACGAAAGTTTGTCCGGTTAAAGGTCCGTTTCTTTTGTGAGTGCTTTGTTTTTCTATTTCTACGCCGTTTAACAATAATTTTTCGATAAATTTCAAATTCTTTTTATCTTGAAAATATTCCTCCGTCGCATTAGCCACTTTTTCTCCCACGCCATAAACTTTTTGTAAATCCTCTGCTTTGGCGTTCATCAAACTATCCAAAGTTTTGAAATTTTCCGCCAAATCTTCCGCTGTTTCTTCACCCACTTGCGGAATACTCAACGCATTTATAAATCTGGCAAAAGATATTTTTCTTCTCTCGTCTATGGCTTGAATCAAATTACGCGCTGATTTTTCTCCAAATCTTTCCAAGCCCTCCAGATCTCCGACAGTCAAAGAAAACAAATCAGCCGCATCCTCTATCAGTCCGGCATTAACCAATTGTTCCACTACTTTTTCTCCACAATGATCAATGTCAAAACATTTTTTACCGACAAAATGTGTAATTCTTTGCAATTCTTGAGCAAAACAATTTTTATTTTGACAATATAATATTACCTGCTCATCATCACTTCCGGCATTTAATTTTTTATTGGAGACCTCACTGTCGCAAACCGGACATTTGGTCGGACGATGAATACTTTTTTCTTTACCGATTCTCATGTTGGACAAAACTTTTACGATTTTTGGGATAACATCGCCGGCTTTTTCCACTATCACCGTATCGCCGACTTTGAGCCCCAATCTTTCCACTTCGTCAAAATTGTGAAGGGTCGCGTGTGTTACTGTAGTGCCGACTAATTGCACCGGACGAAGTTTAGCTACCGGTGTCAAAGCTCCGGTACGTCCGACTTGT
>CAYWMO010000050.1:0-5061 GCA_964459625.1 uncultured Gammaproteobacteria bacterium
GCCTTGATAATTTTTAAAAGCCGGTTTTCCGCCAGCTTGCAAAATCAATTCTTCGGCTCTTTTGTCTATTTCATAAGTTGTTTTTCCCGCAACACAAAAATAGCTCAATTCCGCCAAAATTTTACCCAATAATTTGCCGCCTTTATTCAATTTTTTTATTTCTTCTTTACTTTTGATAAGCATATTTATCCGTTAATTATTTCATTTTCTACCAAAAGAGTAACCTCGTCAATACTTTTCATCCCATCGATAATTTTGAGCATTTTGCGTTTACGATAAAAATCTAAAATCGGTTTTTGCGCAGTGGAACCTTGAGCTTTGATTCTTTTTTTGATAACAACCAAATTATCATCTTTTCTTAATTTTAATTTTCCTCCGCATTTGGGACAGGTTTTCAATTTTGCGGTAAGCGAAGTCCAAGGAATGATTTCTTCGCATTTGCCGCAAATACGTCTTTTGGTCAATCTATCAAATGATTCTCGATTGGAAATTTTAATATCCAACGCCAAAACTTCTCCACCTAAACCAAGCTTTTCAAAATGTTTTTGAAAAGCTCGCGCTTGTTTCAAGTTGCGAATGGCGCCATCAAAAATAATCCCTTTTGATTTTTTTAAAAGCAACTTATCGGCTTCGGGAAAAACTATTTTATAAACCAGCCAATCCGGAACCAAATGCCCTTTTTTCATAAATTCAAGCGCTTTTATTTCTTTTTTTGTCAGATCTTCTCGTTCACTCAAACGACGTAACAGGGCTCCGGTGCTGATGTGTACATAACCAAATTCTTCCACCATTCTTTTGGCTTGAGTACCCTTTCCCGATCCGGGGCTCCCTATGAAAATAATGATTTTTTTCATAAACGAAATGAGTGATTAAAGTATTTATTTATAAATACTTTTAAGCGAATGAAGTATATATCAATTGTGGAATAATTGATATGCTTTTTTAGTTATTTTTTACGTCGGTATTATAGCAAAATCGCCCTTTTTATACAATTAACCCCGCTTTATTTTGGAAGCGGGGTTAATCAAAAATATTTTTATTTTTATAGGTGATCGTATTGGTGCATCGTAACCTGAGAATCTATTTGTTTGTAAGTTTCTATAGCCACCGCCACTACGATAAGCAAAGATGTGCCACCGATAGTTAAGTTTCGAGAGCCTATGATAGCTTGCAACAAAAGAGGGAGAACAGCTATCAAACCCAAGAAAGAAGCGCCTACCAAATTGATACGGTTAACGGTTTTTTGCAAATACATCTCGGTTTCTTTACCAGGACGAATACCCGGCACAAAACCACCTTGTTTTTGTAAATTCTCGGCGATTTTTTGCGGATGAAAAACTACGGAAGTATAAAAATAAGTAAATCCGAAAACCATCAAGAAATAAACAATTCCGTAAAAGGCCTGGTTTTGAAACAATCCGATAATAAAATATGCAAAACTTTGCAACCATTCGGCTTTGGCATTAACAAAAAACTGAGCAATCATCGGTGGTATCATTACCAAAGAAATGGCGAATATGATCGGTATAACGCCGGCCATATTAACGCGTAAAGGCAAGTGTGTCGAAGATCCGCCGTAAGCGCGATTGCCATGCATCTGTTTGGCATAATTCACTGGAATTTGACGCTGACCTTCGTTGATAAAGACCACGCCAACAACCGTCAAAACAGCCAAACCGGCAAACATCAATAATGTATACAAGCTACTGGCATTATAGTTCACGATAACCCCGCCCAAAGCCGTTGGTAAAGCTGACACTATACCGGCGAAGATAAGCAAGGAAATTCCATTGCCGACTTTACGTTCGGAAATCAGCTCACCAAGCCAAACCAAAAACATAGTCCCGGCAGTAATACCGCACATCATAACCATCATATCAAAACCGGAAAAATCGGCCGGTAAAATAGAACGAGCGGAATTACTCAAGAGTTTAATCATGGCGTAAGATTGTAAAAAAGCCAAAGGTACGGTCAACCAGCGAGTATACATGTTTATTTTTTGACGTCCACCTTCGCCTTCTTTACTCATCTCTTCCAACTTGGGAACGATCATGGTTAACAACTGAAAGATGATGGAAGAAGTGATGTAAGGAGCTACGCCAAGCATTACCAAAGAAAAATTCTTGACGGTACCGCCGGCAAAAACATCCAATAATTGAAACATTTGTTGTCCGGAAAGAAAATCGCGCAAAGAACGAACATCTACTCCGGGGACCGGAATATGGGCTACCAAACGAAAGATAACCAACAATCCCAAAACCGCCAGAATATTATTACGAACATCTTTGATTTTCCAAATTTTTTGAAAGGTTTCCCACATAGGGTTTGAAAATTATAACCTTAAATTAAAACCTTGTTTTTATTTTATTTCACCGCCTTGTTTTTTCACGGTTTCCGCGGCGACTGCCGTAAATTTAATACCTTCGAATTTCAAAGCTTTCTCCAATTTTCCGGTATTAACCACTTTAACAAATTTTACCGTATCTTGAACAATATTTTTTTCCACCAAAGCGGCCAAATTTACTGTTTCTCCGGAATTAAATTTTCTATTCAAAACATCAAAAGTCAAAGTTACCGGTTTTGTTTCCAAGGTTTTAAAACCGCGTAATTTCGGAGTGGATTGCATCAAACGACGAAAAGCTTTTTGGCGTAGACGATGAGCGCCGCCGGATCTGGCGGTTTGACCTTTTCCGCCGCGAGTAGCAGAAGTTCCATGTCCGGAAGCGTTACCACGACCGACCACTTTACTTTTCTTGTTTGAACCGCGAGCCGGTTTTAAAGTGTGAATATTCAATTTCATAAATTTATTCTTTATTGACTTTTTTATTTTCTTTTTTCACAATTTCTTTTTTAACCGACTTTTCAACGGGTTTGGTTTCGATTTTTTGTGTCGCAATTACCGGTTCGGCAGAAACTTTTTTATTTTGTTCTTTTTCTTTTATTTTGGCCATTACATCATAACGACCATTTCGGCTTTTGAATGATTGCAAAGCGGCGAAAGTGGCTTGAACAATGGCGATTTTGTTTTTGGTGCGTCCTAAAATTTTGGAAGAAACATTCGGAACTCCGGCTAATTCCAAAACCGCGCGAACAGCGCCGCCAGCGATAATACCAGAACCTTTTGGAGCCGGTTTCAACATTATTACGGCTGCATTGGCTTTACTGATAACTGGATGAGGAATGGTTTCATTGACTATCGGCACGTTGATAATGTGTTTTTTGGCTTGACGAACGGCTTTTTCTACACCGTATTGAACGTCCTTACCTTTGGATAGGCCAAAACCAACACGTCCTTTGCGATCACCCAAAATCACACAAGCGCGAAAACTAAGATGTTTACCGCCTTCGGTAACGCGAGTAACGCGAGCCAAATCCAAAATATATTGATCAAACTCTTTCTTTTCTTCACGAGGACGGTTGTCTTTTCTACGATTATTTTTATTCATATGAAAAAATGTTTATTAAAATTGTAAACCGCCCGCTCTGGCTCCGTCTGCGGCCGCAGCGACGCGTCCGTGATAACGATAACCACCTCTGTCAAAAGTCGCTTTGGAAATTCCTTTAGCTTTGGCCAATTCGGCCAATTTTTGACCTGCCAAAAAGGCTACCGCCACCTTGGCTTCTTTACCTTCGACTTTAGTCGGTTTGATTTCCGCGGAATTGACAAAACACAGTGTCACTCCTTTGGCATCGTCAACCAACTGCAAAGTAATGTTTTTTAAACTGCGAAAAACAGACAAGCGAGGAGTTTCGGATGTTCCGATAACTCTGGCGCGAACACGTTGATGTCGCACTTGTCTCAAATTGTTTTTAGCTTGGGAAAAATTTCTTTTCATAACGGTAATATTAAACTTCAATATTATTTAGCGGATTTGGCCGCAGTTTTACCGGCTTTACGTTGAATCACTTCATCAATATATTTGATTCCTTTTCCTTTGTATGGTTCCGGTTTTCTGATTTTGCGGATTTGCGCCGCAGTTTCGCCGACCAAATGTTTATCAATACCTTCTACAGTGATAAGATTTTTTTCAACTTTGAAAGAAATACCTTCCGGGGCTGCAAAAACAACCGGATGAGAATAACCAACTTCCAAAGCCAAATCTTTTCCTTTCATGGCGACTTTAAAACCTACGCCGTTGATTTCCAATTCTTTCTTGAAACCGTTGGTAACTCCATCTAATAAATTTTCCAATAAACTGGAAAATGTTCCCCATAAAGCGCGATCTTTTTTATCGGTTTCATCAACCACATTTACTGTCAAAGTACCGTCTTGTTGAGCTACGGTTACGCGCGGATGGATGGCCAAACTAAGCTTGCCTTTAGGACCGCTGACAACTAAACTGCCGTTTTTGATTTCCACGGTAACGCCGGAAGGAATTTTTCGAATTATTTTACCTACACGAGACATATGTTTATAAGATTAGATGTGGAAATTAGTAAACTTCGCAAATAACTTCACCGCCGACTTTATCACGGGAAGCTTCCCAGTTTGTCATTATTCCTCGCGGAGTCGACAAAATGGCAATACCGAAACCGTTAAGAACCTTGCCGATTTCACCACTTTTGACATAACGTCTTTGTCCCGGTTTACTCACGCGCTTGAGCGAATGAATCATCGGTTCGCGACCTTCATATTTCAAAGAAATAATCAGTTGCGGAATTTTGTCTTTGGTTTTTTCCACTTTTTCCAAATAACCCTCTTTTGCGAGAGTTTGAGCGATCGCCATTTTGAGTTTTGAATAAGAAACCGTAACTTCGTGTTTTCTCACCATAGAAGCGTTGCGGATTCTAGTCAGCATGTCGGCGATAGGATCAGTCATCATAAAGCTTTTTTATTAAAAAATATTTAAATAAATCGCAAATTAAAATTTACCAACTTGATTTGCGAACGCCCGGAATTTTACCATCGTTGGCCAATTCGCGAAAACAAATACGGCATAAACCGAATTTGCGAAAAAAACCGTGCTGACGACCGCATTTCCAGCAACGACGCACTATCCTAGTGCTAAATTTTGGTTTGCGATTTGATTTTGCTATTTGATTTTGAGTAGCCATAAGGGT
>CAYWMO010000051.1:0-5013 GCA_964459625.1 uncultured Gammaproteobacteria bacterium
AAAAAAAAATTTAATAAAAAAAAAGGATTTTATATAATCTTTTTCTTATGAAAAACAAACAAAAACAAACGACTACGGAAGAAAAAAAAGAAAATTTTGAAATAAAAAAAATAAAGAGAATCCATTGGCTTTGGTATTTGACAGCCGGGGTATTTTTGATTTTATTGTCTTTTTTGGCTTACCACAATATTCAAAGTGCGAAAAACGGAGGATTACAATTGCTTGAGCCGAAAAAATTCGGTATCTTTTCTTCGGTAAAAAATTTATTTTTTAATTCCGGAGGAGTAGTCGAGGGTCAAAAAGACGACAGAATAAACATTTTATTACTAGGCATAGGTGGTAGCGGACACGACGGGCCATATCTTTCCGACACCAATATTATTGTCAGTGTTAAGCCCAGTACTCAAGAAGTAGCCATGATCTCCATTCCTCGCGATCTTGGCGTAAAAATCAAAGATAAAGGACTTAATAAAATAAACTTTGCCGATGCCATCGGTGAAGCGGAAAATCCGGGGCAGGGTGGAGAGTATGCGCGCCAGGTATTTGAAGAAACTTTTGATATTTCAATCCCCTATTATATACGTGTGGATTTCAAAGCTTTTGAAGAAATCATCAATTCGGTCGGCGGATTGGATGTGGAAATATCAAACCCTTTCATTGATCAGGCCTATCCGGGAGAAAATTATTCTTATCAAACAGTACAATTTGAAAAAGGTATGGAACATATGAATGGAGCCCGAGCATTGATTTATGCCCGGTCTCGTCACGGTACCAACGGTGAAAATTCTGATTTTGCTCGGTCTCGTCGTCAACAACAAATAATGTCTTTGCTCAAAGACAAACTCATGTCTTTTGAAACCTATAGTAATCCGGCAAAAATAAAAAATATTTTGGATTCTTTATCAAAAAACATTTCCACCAATTTTAATATTGGACAAATAATTTATTTGGGTAATTTGGTAAAAAATACTCGTCAAGACGATATCAAAAATTTGGTATTAGACAGCGGTATAAACGGTTTTACAGTTCCTTATATCGGCGATAACGGGGCTTTTATGCTCGCTCCGCGTGGAGGAAAATTGGATTATATCAATTACGCCATCAATAGAATTTTTGACAATGTCACTACCACACCAAATTGGAACGTGGTGATAAATGACGAATCGGTTTACAAATTCAATGAGGAAAAGAAAAATGTTTCTTCGACCGACCAACGTCATACCATTCCGGTTTGGCCGAATGTAAAAATTGAAATTCTCAACGGTACGTGGCGCGCCGGATTAGCCTCTCGTTATCAAAGCAAATTGGAAGATAACGGTTTTAACGTTATCTCCATCGGTAATGCTGACAAGAGACCGACGGAAAAAACCGTTATATACCTCATAAACAAAAATATTAACAACGAAGTGCTTATCGCTTTAAACAAAGACCTCTCAGGAAAAATAGTAAATTCAGCCCCTGATTGGTATTTGGCAAAATTTATTACTTCGACAAGCACTTTACCCAATAATTACGAGGGGTTAGAAGAGGAAGAAAACACTTCTTCAACCTTGACAAATCCGCTAATTTCTGATATTCTTATCATTCTTGGCAATGACACCAAAGAGTAAAAAGATATAAAGTTAAAAGTTTATCAATAAAAATTTTTATCTTCCATTACTTTATAACTTTCAACTTTAAAAACTTTTAACTAATATATGGCCACACCCGCAAAAATCATAAATACGAATTTACCTACCGTTGCATTGGTCGGTCGGGTTAATGTTGGCAAATCTACACTTTTCAACAAAATTACCGAAACCGCCCACGCCCTGGTCTCCAAAATTCCGGGCACTACGCGTACTCGCAACATCGGCACGGCTTCCTGGCGCGGTAAACAATTCCGCCTTATCGATACCGGCGGCCTGACCTTCGACGAACGCGTTCCTCTGGAAAAAGAAATTATTGCTCAAACAGAAATCGCTCTCAACGAAGCCGATGTGATTGTTTTTGTCGTTGATATTCAGGACGAACTTCTCCCGCAAGAAAAAGAATTAGCTCGCCATCTCAGACAAAAAGCAAAAAACAAACCCGTCATTCTAGTAGCCAACAAAGCCGATAACGCATCTTTTCGCTTACGTGCCCATGATGGAGATTGGCTCAAACTTGGTTTAGGAGAACCAATTCCGGTTTCCGCGGGCAACGGTAGTAATATCGGCGACTTTTTAGATCTGCTTTACAAACAACTCAACAAAACAAAAGTTCGTCCAAAGCAAGAAAAGAATTTAAACCCTATAAAAGTAGCGCTTATCGGCAAACCCAATGTCGGTAAGTCTACGCTTTTCAACAGTTTGATAGGTGAAGATAGGGTGATTGTTAGCGATATGCCTCATACCACTCGCGAACCGCATGATATATTAGTGGAAGTTGAAGGAGATCCCTTGTTATTTATTGATACAGCCGGTATAAGACGAAAAACCAAAGTTTCCGGAGAACTGGAAAAAATAGGTATTGGTAAAAGTTTAGAAGCCATAAATAAAGCCGACATAGTTTTGTTTTTACTCGATGCCGGCGAACCTATTTCCGACCAAGATCAACAACTTGGCGGATTTCTCAAAGAGCACACCAAGAGTACAATCATTGTGATAAACAAATGGGATAAAGCTGAGGCCAATGACGATGAATTTCGCGGAGAAGTAAAACAATTAATTTACAACAACTTTCCTCACTTAGATTTTGCACCTATTGTTTTTGTCAGCGCCAAATCTCAATATCGCATACATCAAATTTTTCCACTTATCAAACAGGCCTATGAAGCCAGACAAATAACAATTGACGATGCCACACTCAAAGAATTTCTCAAAAATACCACTCATAAAAGAATGCCAACCACCGGCAAAGGTGTGCGTCATCCGAAGATTTTGAGCTTGAAACAATTGGCCAGCAACCCGCCGGTATTTGAACTGATGATCAAAGTCAAAACTTCATTGCACAATTCTTATATCCAATACCTCAAAAAACGCTTACGTGAAAAATTCGGCTTTTTCGCCACTCCGCTTATTCTCAAAGTTTCCAAATTAAAACAATTGGCGTTTAATAAACAGGAGAGAAAAGCAGGAGATAAACCGATGAGAAAAAAAAGAAAATTCGTACGCACCGCGCAAAGATATAGATAAAAAAACTGCCCCGTTAAGCGGGGCGGTTTTTTTATATACTTGATACTAAATACTAAATACTCTATACTATATTCATATGAAACTCATTATCGGTCTGGGAAACCCTGGAAAAGAATACGAAAAAACACGACACAATGTCGGTTTTATGGTAATTGACGCGCTAGCCAAAGAGTTGGGTGCTGATTTTAAGTTCCAAAAAAAATTCAACGCCGAAATAGCACAAGTAAAATTGGAAAACGAAGATGTGGTATTGCTTAAACCACAAACTTTTATGAATTTATCAGGCACTCCGGCGCGCGCGGTTATGGATTTTTATAAAATCAAACCCGAAAATATCGTGGTGATACACGATGACAAAGATATAATGTTTGGCGATGTAAAATACCAAACCGACAGATCTGCGGCCGGACACAATGGCATAAAATCCATCATTGAACATCTCGGCACGCAAAATTTTGCCCGCATCCGCATTGGTGTAGCCTGGGAGGACAAAGAAAAGATGGGAGACACGGCGGAGTTTGTACTACGTAATTTTACTAAGACGGAATTGGAGGGTTTGGATGGAATTATTAAAGGAATCTGCACGAAAATCACGAAATAAATTTCAAATGTCAAATTCCCAATTTCCAATCGATTTCATCCGCCACGGCGGACAAATGTCCAATTTGAAATTTGATATTTGTTATTGATTTGACATTGGATATTGGAAATTTGATATTTCGCATGTATTTACTTCTCTCCTTCTTCCCCAAAATTACTTACTCCCGCTTTAAAAAGGCGGTGAATTATTTTAATAATGAAAATAATATCTGGGACGCTGAACTGTCTGATTTTTTAAACGCCGACTGGGAAGAAGGTGTATCTGCTGAATTTATCACTTGGCGTGAAAAACAAACGCAAGAAAAATTACAAAATATTTTGGACAAAGAAAATATTCGCGCTGTGACAATCAACGATGACGAATATCCAAAATTGTTGTGTGAAATTCCCGATCCGCCTTTTGTTTTGTTTGTGCGCGGAAAAATTCCAGAGTTTTCTCCGCGAAGTTTGAGCGTGGTCGGCACGCGAAAACACAGCGCTTATGCCAAAATCGCCACTGAACAAATAGTAAACGAATTGGTGCGTCGCGGTTTTGTTATTGTGAGCGGTTTAGCTCTAGGTGTGGACGCGCTAGCTCACGCAACAACTCTGAAAGCCGGAGGAAAAACTGTCGCCTACCTGGGAAGCAGTGTGGCACAAAAAGAAATTTATCCGGCCTACAATCAAAAATTGGCCGAAGAAATAATCAACCGAGGTGGAGCGGTGATTTCCGAATATCCGCCGGGATTTGAACCTACTAATTATTCTTTTCCCATGCGAAACAGGTTGATAGCCGGTTCTACCCTAGGAACTCTGGTGATAGAAGCTCCGGTAGGATCAGGATCTCTCATCACTGCGACCAATGCCAAAGAATATGGACGAACGGTAATGTGTATCCCCCACCCCATAAATTCTATTTTGGGCGCTGGTGGAAATTCGCTTTTACAAAAAGAAGCCAAACTAGTACTCAAAGCCGAGGATATTTTGGAAATTTTGAATTTAAATTTGGCAGTAAAACAAACCGTGCAACAATCCATAATCACTTTCAGTTCGGAAGAAGAATCTATCTTAAAAAATATGTCAACAGAGCCAAAAAACATTGATTTTATCATCCGTGAATCGGGGTTGCCTGCTCCTCAGGTCAGTACCATTATGGTACTTTTGGAAATGAGAGGTATTATCAAAAACGCCGGAAATATGAATTTTTATAAAAACATCGTTTAGATTGACGAAAAAGGAACTATATAGTAGTATAGGGTTTAATAAATTTTATGAAAAC
>CAYWMO010000052.1:0-4914 GCA_964459625.1 uncultured Gammaproteobacteria bacterium
ATAATACCTTTGTACGTCGACGGGGTAAAACTGTTCTACAAAAAACATGTGAAGGTTTGTCAATATCTGTCTGGCCTGCGGGTCAAACGTGCGACTTACCACCTATACATTTAGGGACATGTTTTAACCCCGGTGGCGAGCGATAAAAAACCCTCCGATTAAGGAGGGTTTTTTAAATGTTTATTTGGAATTCTTTTTCAAAGTGCGGCGACAAGTCGTACAGGCCTTAACGCAGGCTCCGGCCATTTTTACTGTTTGTAAATTCGGTTTTTGATGGCGGGGGACTTTGTTTTTGGCGTGGGAGACATGATTGGCGCGGGCCGCAGTTTTTCCACATAAAGCGCAAGTTCTGCTCATATTTTTGTTGCTAAATTGATTTAGATGTTTTATAATAGGTAAAAATATTATAAACAAGTTTAGAAAATTTGTCAATATTTATGCAATGGATGTCGATTTTGTTTTATTTTTTGGTTATAGTCCCTTCGGCAATAATACACGAATATGCTCATGGGCTGATGGCTGATCGTTTGGGTGATCCTACGGCTCGTTATGCCGGCAGGTTAACGCTCAATCCGAAAGCCCATATAGATTTATGGGGAACTTTGGTAATGCCTGTACTGCTTTCCGTACTGAGCGCCGGGAAGTTTTTGTTTGCTTATGCTAAGCCGGTACCTTATAATCCTTATAATCTAAAAAATCAAAAATGGGGACCGGCATTGGTGGCTTTGGCCGGACCCATGTCCAATTTATCTTTGGCTTTGGCATTTTCCCTATTAATCAGATTTCTGCCTTTCTCAAACCTTACCGAATATTTGTATGTGATAGTTTATGCCAATATTTTGTTGATGGTTTTCAATTTGGTACCGATTCCACCTCTTGACGGCTCCAAAATATTATACGCGGTTTTGCCGCCGGGAAATGAAAGAATTATTAATTTCTTGGAAAAAAATAGTTTTATTATATTACTTGTATTTGTTTTGTTTTTGTTTGATTTGATTTTCCGATAATAAATTTTATAGTCAAAGCCATGGTTGGCTTTTAATTTTTTATTTGTTATGAAAACTATTTTAAGTTGGATTTTTAATTCCGCGGCTTTGATACTTCTGGCTTATTATTTACCAGGAGTCAGTATTTCTGGTTTTGGCCGGGCTCTTTTGGTTATTTTGGTTTTAGGTTTGGTAAATGCTTTAATTCGCCCTGTAGTATTGCTTTTAACCTTACCTATTAATTTATTGACATTGGGGCTGTTTACTTTCGTAATCAATGCTTTGATGTTTTGGTTGGTAGGATGGCTCATAGAAGGTTTTTATGTTTCGGGCTTTATGCCGGCTTTTTGGGGCGCTTTGGCCATGATGATTATCGGTTGGTTTATCAATATTATTTTGGATAAATAGCTCAATAATACAACTTTTAGTTGTTTATGAAAAATTACGCGAGTAATCGAGCCCAAAAAGGTAAAACGGCTTACCGCACGCCGAGTTTGTTTAAAGCCAACAAAGCGATTCATTGTGCTGATTTAAAATCTCGTGTTGATAACAAAAATATAAAAAATTTCGCAAATTATTATGAAGCGAAAAAGAGGTAAAATAAGTTTGTATTATAGCCATGATATTGGCGAGTATATCAAAACACTGCGCCAAAGAGCGCGTAGAATAAAGGGTGTTAAGTTGGGTTCTCATAAAATGGTTTATAAAAACGGATCATTTCCTTTTTTGCGAATATCTTCCAAAGAAATCAAACCCGAAGATCCTATTTTGTTTATTACTGCGGGAATTCACGGCGAGGAAACGGCCGGGCCGCTTACTATTCTCAATCAACTCGGAGAAATTTTTCGTTACGCAAAAAAAAACAAGGTTAAATTAATTATCTATCCTCTGTGTAATCCTTCCGGTTTTTCTCAGATGACCAGATACAACATTGATCAAAGTGAAGGGGAGTTAGGAAATAACGATTTTTTGCGTTATGAAATGGTTGACGGAACTTTTAAAGACGATATTAAAAATAGTAACAACTACAAAGCTTGGCATTGGTCCAGTGATATTACCAAAAATCTACCGCTTGAAACCAAGATAATGCATCGTTTGCTCAAAAAAGAGCCGTTATTACAAGTTAAAGCATTACTTGATATTCATCAGGATTATATCAGTAACGCTTCTCCGGCGGCTTATCACTATTCTTTTGGAAAATTGAGCGTGTATCGTAAAATTATTGGCGGAGTCAAGAAAATAATTCCGATTTATAAAAATAAAATGATCGACGCTGGTTTTTGCGAAGTAGATGATTCTGGCAGGAGGTGCGGAGAATTGGATACAGCAATGATGTCGGATAAAAACGGTTTTATCATCCGTCATGATGGTACTCTTCCGGATCTTTTTTATCGTTTTGGAGTTCCATACAGCGTGACTATAGAAACTATGGGTTCCACTTCTTTGCGAGAGGCTATGAAAGTCAATATGATTTGGATAAAAGGATTAATAGATTTAATTACGTGCGAACGTATAAAAAAATACGAAAGCGCGAAATAAAAAAATATGTTAAAAACAATCGTGATTTCTCTTGGAGGTTCCATTATTATTCCCAAAACCGGATTTGATCCGAAATTTTTGCGTGATTTTGTCAGAATGGTTTTTAACTTTAAAAATAAATACAGGTTTATTTTGGTTTGTGGCGGAGGAAACACGACTCGTCTTTATCAGGGGGTAGCCAAAGATGTCGGTAAAATCCAAACAAGCGAACTTGATTGGATAGGAATATATTCTACCAGGTTGAATGGTCGTTTGATGCAAGCGTTGTTTGGTAAAAACGCGCACAATGAATTGGTTATTGATCCGAATAAAAAACAAAAATGGACCGCTCAAGTTATGTTGGCGGCCGGATGGAAACCGGGTTTTTCTACGGATTATGATGCGGTACTTTTGGCAAAGAAATACGGCGCCGATACGGTAATTAATCTTTCTAATATTGATTATGTATATGACAAAGATCCGCGAGTTAACAAAGACGCCGTAAAATTGGAAAATGTAACTTGGGCCGAATTTCAGAAAATTGTCGGTACCAAATGGGTCCCTGGAGCCAATCTGCCGTTTGATCCGATAGCAACTACTCTGGCCAGAAAAAACAAAATGAAAGTTTTGTTTGTCAAAGGAGATAATTTACAAGAAGTAAAAAAAGCCGTTCAAGGAAAAAAGATAAAAGGTACCGTCATTAGTTAAAGAAAAAACCGCCCGATTGGGCGGTTTTTTGATGTTGCGGATTAGCTTTTAAACCCTTGACTAAATTGTTTTTTTGTGCTATTGTGAAAAGTCAAAGAGTTCTTTAAAAACCCAGAATTTTATTAACTTCAAAAAGAAGGAGTCGGAGCATGTTAATGCCGATTAAGGTGGATTACCACCTGCATTCGACACGCTCCGACGGGAAATTCAGTCCTGAAGGAGTAGTCAAAATAGCCGCGGAGTTCGGCTTGCGGGAAATCTCAGTAACCGATCATAACACCCTTTCCCATATTCAAGCCGCTTCTGAAACAGCTGAGAAATTGGGAATTATGTTTATCAAAGGGGTTGAGATCACGGCCCGAGTTGGAAAAATCGATTATCATATCCTGGCCTATGGATTTACCAGGCAGGATTTATTGAAAGAATTTTTCGAAAAAGAAAAAAGAAAGCAGGAAGAAAGAGCTCTCAAGACCGCTCAAAAATTGATTCAGCTGGGCTGGTCACTGGACCTTTCCCTCCTGTGGGAAAAGAAAAAGTTCACGGAAACATTCGGACGGTTATTGATAGTTCAGGCTATCTTGTCTGATCCGAAGAACGGTGAACGACTGGAAAGAGAAAAGATTTTTTCCGATGATGATTTTTATTCCAAATATCTGAGCAAAGGTAGCTCAGCATATTTCCCGAGAAAAAAACCGGGGATAAAAAAGGTGATAAAAACCATTCATCTCTCCGGCGGATTGGCCATTTGGGCACACCCCATCTGGACTCTTAATGAGTTCTACACCCAAATGACAGTTACTCACTTGGGGGATAATTTCAGACGGATGCGCAAAGCTGGCATCGACGGTCTGGAAGTATTTTATCCCGGTATCAAACAGAGTCAGGCCTTGACACTGTATCACATGTGTTGGAAATATCGCCTGATTGTCACCGGTGGTAGTGACTGGCACGGTGAAGTTTGGCGCAAAGGGGCGGAAAGCTTTCCTGGTGAATATCCGGTTTTTGACGGGATTCAACCAGACAGCCTCAGTAAAATTCTGGCAAATCGCAAATAGAGGGTTGCAAAAATGCGCCCTCTTTTTTTATTTAGTAAGTAGGGGGGCTTGACAAAAGTGTAGGGTTTGTTATAATAATCGCACCATAGACAGTAGCTTTCCGGGTAACCGGGATTAAATACGCTACCGAGGTAATCTCACCCAATTTTTGGGGTCAGGTCGAAGATGACCGTTTTGTCTGTGGTATAACCACAGATTTTTTGTTAACTATCAAAAATTTGTGTTAGTTAACAAAATCTAAAAAATTATGCCAAAAACAAAACAACAAAAAAAAGTTGTAGTTGAAAGTTTGAGTGAAGATGTTAAAAAAGCGAAAGCTGTTGTCTTTGCCAATTTTCAAGGGTTAACCGTTCTTCAATCCGAAGATTTGCGCAAAAAATGTCGCAAAGAAGGAGTGAGTGTGACGGTAGCCAAAAAAACCTTATTGCGCAAAGTTTGCGAAGAACTTGGTTTGGATGATGTCAATCCGAAAACTTTCGAAGGAGGCGTTGCCACCTTTGTTAGTTCCGTTGATGAAGTTGCTCCGGCCAGAATTGTCGCCACTTTTGCCAAAACCAATGATAAAGTTTCTATCTACGGTGGTATTTTGGAAAATAAATTTATTGCCGGAGATTATGTAAAAAGCTTGGCTGCTTTGCCGAGTAAAC
>CAYWMO010000053.1:0-4801 GCA_964459625.1 uncultured Gammaproteobacteria bacterium
TTGGTTATCCCGGTGATTCAAGGAATGAAAAAAGTGGATATTCGCGTCAAAGCCGTTGACGTGCCTTTTCAAGAAGCCATCACTCGCGATAACGTTTCCGCTAAAATCAATGCCGTGATTTATTATAAAATCATTGATGCGGCCAAAGCCGTGTTGGAAGTGGAAAATTTTTGGAATGCCACTTCGCAACTTGCTCAAACTACGATGAGAAACGTAGTTGGACAAATGGAATTGGACGAACTCTTGGCTAATCGTGAAGAAGCTGCGCAAAAAATCAAAAATATCGTGGACAAAGCCACTGATCCATGGGGAATCAAAGTGGAAAGTGTGGAATTAAAAGATATTATTTTGCCGGATAATATGCAACGTGTTATTGCGCAACAAGCCGAAGCCGAACGTGAAAAACGCGCTGTAATTATCAAATCAACAGGTGAAGTAATTGCGGCGGAAAATTTAGCTAAAGCTGCTCAAATGCTCAGTACTGCTCCTGGTGCTTTGCATTTAAGAACACTTAGTACGATTTCGGATGTTTCTACCGATCAATCAAATACGATTTTATTCGCCGTACCTTTAGAAGTTTTGCGAGCGTTTGAAAAAGTGAGTGGAAACAACAAACCAACAGCTTAAGAACAAATTAAAAGGTAGTCCCGCCCTTATCCAAGGGCGGGATTTATTTGCTTTTTTCATCATAAAAGTTTAAAATAAAAGAACTAAAATTAAAATTTTATTTTTATGAAGAAAATATTTTTTGGCGCGATTTCCATCATAATCATCGCCGGGTTGGGTTGGTATTTTTTTTGGCAAAAACAAACACCGGTCAACGCACCGACCGAACAAAATTCCGATACTGCGGAAAAGGGTTGGATAGAAGTGATAAACAGGGGAGCGTATTTGGTAAATACTGATGGTACTCTCGGAGTTGAACTTAAAACCGGAGATGAATTGACCGACGGACAAACTGTAATGACTGATCAAACCGGTTTGGCTAATTTACATTTTTCCGACGGTTCGGTAGCTCGTTTGGAAACGCAAACCAAAGTGGAATTGAAAGATTTTGAATATTTTACCGGCAACAAAACTCTTAAAGTAAAAATGTTTTTACAATCTGGAAGAATCTGGTCGCGAATAAAAGCGCTCATGACGACGGAGTCTTATTGGGAAGTAGAAACATCCAATGCCGTGGCTGCGGTGCGCGGGACTTCTTATGGTGTTGTTTATGTTCCCGGTCAAACTACGATTATTGGTTCGGTACATTTGATAAACGTAAACGCCAAAGATCCGCAAACCGGTAAGATAGTGGAAAATAACACAGCTTATGTGGGGAGCGATCAATATATCAAAATCAATGATCAAGATATAAAAAATTTGGCAAGCGGAGTTAGATTATCCGGTAAAGTCAAACCTTATACAAAAGCCATAGAAAACGATCCTTGGGTTGTGAATGCAAAAATGCAAGATGAAAAATTGGAAGGATTGTCGCCGACTTCCACTGTGAGTAAACCAAAAGCTGATGAGGAATTGACTACCAAACCGACGGTAAAACCCGAAGATACGGTAAATTCCTCTCCAGATACATCGACATCTGACGGTGAAAATTCGGCCGTGAGTTCTCCATCTGCAAATTCCGATGTTCAAACAGATAATCAAAATACAGTTGTTCCTGAAGAAGATTTCTACAGTAGTGTGGACAATGGTGAAACCGATTCAAGTTCAAATGCGGTGGAAAGTGTTGATCCTACCGGTGCTGTCGCGCCTTCTGACACTGTGATTGATAATCAAACCGATACTGCCGTCGCTCCCGCGACAGTGGTAAACAATCCGACAGTTACCACCAGATCAAGTTTGACTCCGGTTACCGCTCCCACATCTTCTGCAACTTCTACCACAACCACCAAATTGCGAACCACCAATCTTATTCGCTAATATGAAAAAAACGACCACAGGTGTTTATTTTTTGCTGAGTTTGATAGTCGGTGTGATTTTTTCTATCGGGGTTTATTTTGGAAATTTTTCCGGATTGGATAATTTTATCAACGATTCTTTTTTTACCGCCAAACCGATTGCTGAAAATATTTTGGTTGTCGGCATAGATAATGCCGATTTGCAAAAATACGGACAATGGCCGTGGAATAGAGAAATGTTGGCTCTGGCTTTGCAAAAAATGCGAGAAAATCCGCCCAAAGCTCTGGGAGTGGATTTATTGTTGGCGGAAAATTCCCGAATTGGAGAAAATGATGATAAAAAATTGACGGATGTTTTGAACGATTTGAATTTTCCGGTTGTTTTGGCGGTTGAAGGAAATAAGGTTTTTTTACAAAATAAAAATAAAGTTGATTTTTTACTCAAACCTTTGAATGCTTTTCAAAACGTTTCGCAAGTAAGTTTGGGACATGCCAATATAATTTTAGATTCCGACAAAGTGGCGCGTTTTTATCCGACCAAGATTTTTTCCAAAGAAGTTTTGGGTGATGTTGAAATTCGTTCTCTGGCTTATGAAACCGTCAAAAGAAGCGGAGTGACAATAAAAGACGAAGATAAAATGAAACTGCAAGAAAGGATATTTTATTTCGGACCGGCGCAAAGTGTACGCACAATTTCTTTTGATAGAATTTTTGAACCAGGAGCGAATTTTTGGAAAGATAAAATAGTTTTTTTGGGCGTGACCGCTCCGGATCTGCACGATTATCAGATAACTCCGTTTAGTAAACAAAAGCCTATGGCCGGAGTGGAGATTCAAGCCAATATTGCCAATCAATTATTAAGCGGAAAAAAGTTTTCGGTTTTGCCGAAAAATTTGAATATCGTTTTAGTTTTTATTTCGGTTTTAATCACAGCTTTCTTTTTCGAGCGTTTCAAAAAAATAGTTTGGCCGATTTTATTTTCTGTCGGACTGGTTGTTGTATATTACGCTTTGGCAATGGTTTTGTTTGATTACGGTTATATATTGTTTTTGAGCAATATTATCTTTGCGATTGTTTTTTCCGCCGTTGGTTTGTTTGTTTATCGGTTCTTGGTGGTGGAAAAAGAAAAAAGACAAATACGGGATGTTTTTTCCAAATATGTCAGCAAAGAAGTGGTTAGAGAAATTATGAAAAATCCCGAAGCCGTGGTGCTCGGCGGAGAAGAAAGAGAAATCACGGTATTTTTTTCCGACATTCGCGGGTTTACCACTATTTCGGAAAATATGAGTTCGGTAAAATTGGTTTCTTTGTTAAATCGTTATTTTACTTTGATGACCGATGAGATAATAAAAAATCGCGGAACATTGGATAAATATATCGGCGACGCTATTATGGCTTTTTGGGGCGCTCCGTTAAATGACGACAAACAAGTTGATAATGCTTTGAAAACCGCCGTAAATATGCTCAAAAAATTGCGAAGTTTAAACGAGGAATTGATTAAAGAAAATTTGCCGGAAATCAAAATAGGCATTGGATTGTTCAACGGTAATGCCGTGGTTGGAAATATCGGATCTTCTGAAAGATTGAATTATACGGCCATGGGCGATACGGTAAATACAGCTTCGCGTTTGGAAGGATTAAACAAAGAATACAATACGCAAATCATAGTTGGGGAGAGTGTAATGAAAAAAGCTCAAAGTAAATATATTTTTAAATTTTTAGGCGCGGTGAAAGTTAAAGGTAAGAACGAAGAAGTGAATATTTATACGATTGAAACATGATATTAAGATATTGGATATTACGATATTAATTATATTAACCATAAAAAAATCCCGCCCTTGGATAAGGGCGGGATGTTTGAGATTTTTAGAAATTGAATTTTTTGGCATACCCGCCGATGATAGGCAGTTCTTTTTGTTCTCCGTTTACGGCATAGACTATACCGATAATTGCCCAGATAAAAGTGAACAATGAGGCCAATGGCAAGATGATAAACCAACCAATGACCGGCAAAATAGTGCCGATAACTTGCAAAGCTATAGAAATTATCATCAAAACCAAACTTTGTTTGACGTGAAATTTCGCCAATTCTTTGTTTTTCATTTGATCATCGGCAAAATACCAGATAATACCCACAAGTAAGTAAGACAAAATGGCGCAGAGCTTGCCGTTGTCTTCTTTTTTTTCTGCGACTTGCGGTTGTTCTTGCGACGCCGGATTTTGAACCGGTGCGTTGTTTTGTTCGTCCATAAAATAAAGGTTAATGTTAAACTGTAACCGTTTTCTATTTTACTCCGAATAGGTGGTTTAAGTCAAGATTTGTTTGGTTTGAAAGAGAAAGGTTTTTGTGGTAAAATTATTGATAGATAATTAAAATTTTTCAAAAAAAATATGAATAATGAAATAAATCAAAAATTGGATAATCTTAAAAATGAAACCGTGGCGCTCAAAAAAGAAATTCGTGAAAAAACACTCGGTTACATTATGGGGGCTTTCAGTTTGGTGGCCGGTTTGGCTTGGAATGAAGCAATAAAAGGTTTGATTGATCATATTTATCCGGCTACAGCTTCGGGAGTTTGGGCTAAATTTGTATATGCGACCGTTATCACTGTCGGTTTGACTGTTTTTGCGGTAATTTTAGCCAAATTTTTGAGTAAAACCGATAAAGCGTGAGTCAATCTTGACAAAAAGCATTTTTTTCGTTAGTATAACGCTACTTTATGATGGGTTCAAAAAAAGATCGTTCTCATTCCTGGCAGGATATTTTACACGTTATTAACCGTTGTCCGGTTTGCGGTTCGGTTTATAGCGAGCAAAAAGCAAAGTTGTTTGCGCAAAGAGAAAAAACACAAATGATTCATTTTGCTTGTGAGAGTTGCCAAGGAAATTTTATAGCAATG
>CAYWMO010000054.1:0-4764 GCA_964459625.1 uncultured Gammaproteobacteria bacterium
AGAAAAAGGAAAGAATATTTCCGAAGATGAAAGGTATAGTTTACAAGATCAGTTGGAAGAAACGGTTAAGAAATACAACGAAGAAATCAAAGTTGTAGGAGAAGAAAAAGAAAAAGAAATTACTAATGTTTAAAATTATGCCGCAAAATGATTTAATGGAAAAAATAGTTTCTCTTTGTAAACGCCGTGGTTTTATTTTTCCCGGCAGCGAGATTTATGGCGGGTTGGCCAACAGTTGGGATTATGGACCGCTCGGACATTTACTCAAACAAAACATCAAAAATGCTTGGTGGAAGTTTTTTGTGCAGGAACGTGAAGATATGGTGCCGTTGGATACGGCTATTATCATGAATCCGAAAGTTTGGGAGGCCTCGGGGCATTTACAAAATTTTAGTGACGAGTTGGTGGAATGTAAAAGTTGCCACCGTCGTTTTCGTACCGATCATTTATTGGCGGCTGTCAGTTCCAAGCCCGGTTATGATAAAGAAAAAATCATTGATATTAAAGATGTTAGATGTCCGGATTGTAATGGGGAATTCACTTTGCCGAAAAGTTTTAATTTGATGTTCAAAACCTTTTTAGGGACCACGGAAGATTCAACTACCGTCGCTTATTTGCGCCCGGAAACCGCCGGCGGTATGTTTGTTAATTTTAAAAACGTGCAACAAACCACGCGTAAACGATTACCTTTTGGTATTGCTCAGATCGGAAAAAATTTTCGCAACGAGATTACTCCGGGAAATTTTATTTTTCGCACTCGCGAGTTTGAAATAGGAGAATTTGAATATTTTATCAAGCCATCCGATTGGGAAAAAACATTTGAAATGTGGCTCGGTGAGATTAAACGTTGGTGGAAAGATATTATCCAAGTAAATATGGATAATCTGGTATGGCATGAAATACCCGACGGGGAACGCGCCCACTATAGCAAACGAACCGTGGATATAGAATATAAATACCCTTTCGGTTTAGGGGAATTGCATGGTATCGCTTATCGTACCGATTTTGATCTTAGTCGTCATGAAAAAATTTCCGGCCAAGATTTACACTATACAGATCCGGAAACAAATGAAAAATTTCTACCCCATGTAATAGAGCCGACTTTTGGTATTGATCGTATGTTACTTGTCGTGTTGCTTGAAGCTTACAAGGAAGAAGAGGCGCCGACCGCCGAAGAAGGGGAAACGGAATCCAGAATAGTTTTAAAATTTCCAAAACATCTAGCACCGATAAAAGTTGCTGTTTTACCGTTATCCAAAAAGGAAGAGTTAAGCTCTTTTGCCAGACAAATAGCCGAAGATTTGCGTAAGAATTTTCAGGTAGATTATGACGAAACACAAAGTATAGGTAAACGCTATCGTCGCCAAGACGAAATAGGTACTCCTTATTGTGTGACCGTGGATTTTGATAGTTTGGAAGATAAAAAAGTTACGGTAAGAGACAGAGATACTATGAAACAAGAAAGAATAGATATTTCCGACCTCAAGAGTTATCTAGTCGATAAATTGAGTTAATTTATGTTTACGGTTTCCAAATTAAAAAACGGAGCCACACTGATAAAAGCTCCAATAAAAGGAACGAAAGCCGTGACAATAATGGTGGCTTTCCCCGTCGGTTCTCGTTATGAAAACGACAAAATAGCCGGTGCGTCTCATTTTGTGGAGCACATGCTTTTTAAAGGTACGCAAAAACGTCCGACACATTTGGAAATTTCTCGCGAATTGGAAGCCCAGGGCGCAGAGTTTAACGCCTTTACCGGTAAAGACAGTACTGTTTATTATATCAAAATAGACGGTAAAAAAATCAATTTGGCTCTGGATTTATTATCTGATATGGTTTTTAATTCTAAAATAGACGAAGAAGAAGTCAAAAAAGAAAAAGGAGTCATTTTTGAAGAGAAAAAAATGTACGAAGATAATCCGCGCATGCATGTAGATTCTTTGTTTGAACAAGTAATGTATGGTAAAAACGACTTGGGTCGCGATATTGTTGGGACAAACGATTCTTTAAAAAAAATAACCAGAGAAGATTTGTGGAATTATTATCGCGGTAGTTATGTTCCGGAAAACGCTTTTATCGGTATAGCCGGAAATTTTGGTAAAGATGTAAATGCCAAAATTGAAAAATATTTTGGTAAAATAAAAAAAAGCGAAGTCAAAAAATGGTTTGCAAAAAATAAATTTCAAAGAATAAATCCTTTTAAAAATAAATCTTTGTTCGAAAGGGTTTTGGTGCAAACCAGAAAAATAGACCAGACTAATGTCTTGCTGGGTTTTCCGGGATTAAATTATTATGATAAACGTCGTTATGTTTTGGAAGTTTTGTTGAATATTCTCGGTGGCGGAATGAGTTCCCGTTTGTTTACGGAAATACGCGAAAAAAGGGGTTTGGCTTACGGTATCAGAGCCGATCTAGATTGTTTACGAGATACCGGAGCTGTATATATACGCACCGGTTTGGATACTAAACGTTTGCGAGAAGCTTTGCAAACCATACTTGCGGAAATAAAGAAGATCAAAAATAAGCCCGTCAGTTTGCGTGAATTGCAAGACGCCAAAACAAACTTAATAGGTTCTTTGGCTTTATCTTTGGAAAACAGCAAAACCGTGGCTATGCGCGGAGCCGGCGATGTGATGTTTGATAAAAAAATAGAAACTTACGAATTTATTTCCAAAAAAATTAAATCCGTTACCGCTTTGCAAGTGCAAAAATTGGCGCGAGATCTTTTTAAAGACGAAAGGTTGCGTTTGGCCGCCATAGGTCCGATAAAAAAAGAACAAATAATTAAAATTTTAAAATAAAAATATGTCTGCAAAGAAATTTTATTTTTTCGCCAATTGGAAAATGTATCTTGATTTTGATGAAAGTAATATTTTGGCTAACGGTTTGGCGGAAGAACTCAAAGACAAGACAAGAAATTACGAAATGGTAGTATTTCCGAGCTCTTTGGCTTTACAACCTGTAACTCAAGTGTTAAACGATTTGAATATCAAGACCGGTATTCAAAACGGCTATTGGATAGATAAAGGAGGATATACGGGTGAAGTTTCTTTTGCCATGGCACAAAACGTAGGTTGTCGTTATGCGTTAATAGGACATAGCGAACGCAGACATCAGTTCAAAGAAACCAATCATGATATCAGAATGAAAATGGAAAATGTTCTCAATAACACACAATTGACACCGGTTCTTTGTGTTGGAGAAACACAGAAAGAAAGAGAAGAGGGGAGAACCGAGGAAGTTGTGGAATCTCAACTACGTGCGGCTTACGAAGGTATCACTTGGGATAAAAAAAGAGAAGTGCTAATAGCTTATGAACCGGTTTGGGCCATAGGTACGGGTAATGCTTGTGACGCCAAAGAAGCTCAAAACCAACACGAAAGAATAAAAATCATTGTAAAAGAACTTTTACCGGGAATTTTACCGACAGTTTTATATGGAGGAAGTGTTTCACCGGAAAACGCCGAAGTTTATTTGGGAGAAAAAGATATTGACGGAGTTTTGGTCGGAGGAGCTTCTTCTAAAATGGATAGTTGGTTGAAAATAGTTTCCACGGCGGAAAAAATTTCCAAAAAATATGTATAATTTTATTTTTCCAGTCATTATTTTGATCAGTTTGGTCATAATCGCATATCTTATTTTGCCGAAAATTCCAAGTTTGGCGAATTTGGATGTGAATAATTTACCCGAAGAATTGGAACAAAAGAAAAAGAAAGAATTGGTTATAAAAAGATTGGAAGGTAAAGGTAGAGAATTGGGCAGAAGAATAACGGACAATTTGTATTTTTTAAAAAACGCTTGGTTTTTTTTACAAAACAGATTCAGAATATTAGTGCATAAAATAGAGAAATTGTGGCGTTATGAAGAGTCTGTTCGTAGTAAAGAAAAGGACAAAGAAATGACTCAAGCGGAAAAAGACGGTAAATTAAACAGTTTGATAAAAGAAGCGGAAAATTTTTTTGCCGTACAGAATTATGATAAGGCCGAAGAGTTTTTTATCGCCGCATTGAGATTGGATCCGAAATCTCCGACGATATATCGCGGACTGGCTGATACCTATTTGGCGAAAAAATCTTACAATGAAGCCGTGGAAACTTATGAATTTTTGTTGACTTTAAATAAAAACGACGATAATGTTTTGATGAAATTGGGAGAAATAAAAGAAATGCAAAATAAATTGGACGAAGCCATAGGTTATTATCAACAAGCTGCAGTAATAGGAGATTCGCTTTCACCGAGGTTTTTTCATCTAGCTGAATTATTATTGAGGATAAACCAAAGCGAAGTGGCCAAGGAAGCTATCAAAGAAGCTTGCTCTTTGGAGCCGAAGAATCCGAAGTATCTTGACTTATTGATAGAAACTGCTATAATATGTGACGATAAGTTGTTAGCGGAAAAAAGTTGGGAAGAATTACGGATGGTAAATCCTGAAAATAATAAACTTTCCGATTTTAGAGAGCGTATTGATAAACTATCTTAGTTTTTGGGTGGGTACCAAAGTGGTCAAATGGGGCAGACTGTAAATCTGCTGGCTCCGCCTTCGTAGGTTCGAAACCTACCCCACCCACACCCAGATGCCGTCTTAGCTCAGTTGGTAGAGCAGCTGTTTTGTAAACAGCATGTCATGGGTTCGAGTCCCTTAGACGGCTCGTAAATTTACGCCGTTGTAGCTCAGTTGGTAGAGCACCTCCATGGTAAGGAGGTGGTCAGCGGTTCAAATCCGCTCAACGGCTCGGAAATTAACTAAAATAATTTATATTGTAT
>CAYWMO010000055.1:0-4730 GCA_964459625.1 uncultured Gammaproteobacteria bacterium
GATTTAGGTGGTGGTACTTTTGATATTTCCATTTTGGATGTGTCTGCCGATACTGTACAAGTGCTTTCTACCAACGGCGATACACATTTGGGTGGAGATGATTTTGACCAAGTGATTATTAATTGGATTTTGGATGAATTTAAAAAAGATCAAGGTATTGATTTGAGCAAAGACACTTTGGCGCTCCAACGCATTAAAGAAGCTGCGGAAAAAGCCAAAATAGAATTGTCTACAGCGCAAGAAAGTGAAATCAATCAACCGTTTATCACGTCCGATGCAACAGGGCCAAAACATTTAGTAATGAAATTGACTCGCGCCAAATTGGAAGAATTGGTTGGTGATTTGGTACAAAAAACTTTGATTCCGGTGAAAAAAGCTTTAGAAGACGCAAAGTTATCTACCAATGATTTACACGAAGTGGTGATGGTCGGCGGTATGACTCGCATGCCACTCGTACTTTCTGTTGTAGAAAAATTCTTTGGCAAAAAACCAAATATTACTGTGAATCCGGATGAAGTGGTGGCTCTTGGTGCCGCTGTACAAGGCGGTGTTTTACAAGGTGATGTCAAAGATGTGTTATTACTTGATGTTACTCCGCTATCTTTGGGTATTGAAACTATGGGCGGAGTGATGACTCGTCTTATTGAACGAAATACTACAATTCCGACTTCCAAATCTCAAGTATTTTCAACCGCAGCTGACAATCAGCCGAGTGTGGAAATTCATATCTTGCAAGGTGAACGTCCAATGGCGGGAGACAATAAAACACTCGGTAGATTTATGTTGGATGGAATTCCTATGGCTCCGCGTGGTGTTCCGCAAATAGAAGTACATTTTGATATCGATGCTAACGGTATTTTGAATGTTAAAGCCAAAGATAAAGGAACAGGTAAAGAACAGTCCGTACGCATTGAATCTTCTTCCGGTTTGAGTAAGGATGAAATTGAAAAAATGAAAAAAGAAGCTGAAGCGCATGCAACTGAGGATAAGAAAAAACAAGAATTGATAGAAGCAAGAAATATTGCCGATACTATGATTTATACTACTGAAAAAATGATGAAAGAAATAGATGAAAAAAAAGTCGCTGTCACCGACGATGAAAAAAAGAAAGTGGAAGATGGTATTAAAGCACTTAAAGATGTAAAAGATAAAGATGATGTGGAAGCAATCAAAAAAGCGGCTGATGCGTTGAGTAAAGATGCTCAAGCGGTTGGCGCAAAAATGTATCAACAAGCCCAACAAACCGGTGCTCCGGGAGCGGAAAATAAAACTGAAGAAAAGAAAGATGACCAAGGCCCGATAGAGGGAGAGGTTGTTAAATAATTATGGGAAAAGATTATTACAAAATTTTGGGCGTTGATAAAAACGCCAATACGGACCAAATTCGCAAAGCGTTTCAAAAATTGGCTCATCAATACCACCCTGACAAACAGGGTGGTGATGAAGTTAAATTTAAAGAAGTAAACGAGGCTTATCAAGTTCTTGGTAATGAACAAAAACGCAAACAATACGACCAATTTGGCGCGGATTTTGAACAACAAGGAGGGTTTGGCGGTGGTATGGGTTGGGAAGATTTTATGAGAGCAACCAGAAATGGCGGAGGGTTTGGTGATGGAAATTTTTCTTTTAACTTTGGAGGAAATGATTTTGGCGACATGTTTGGCGATTTGTTCGGATTTGGCGGCGGATCTCGCACCCGAGGAGGTAGAGCGCGCGGCCGCGATATTGAAGTTGATGTAGAATTGGATTTTAAGGAAGCCGCGTTTGGTATAGAAAAAGAATTGAATTTACGCAAAAAAACTACTTGCGATGTGTGTAGTGGTAGCGGTGCGGAACCGGGAAGTAAAATGGAAAAATGTTCCGCTTGCGGAGGTCACGGACAAGTTGTGCGTAATCAGCGAACTATTTTTGGTACCATACAACAAGCTATGATTTGCCCTGATTGTCACGGTCAAGGACAAAAGCCCAGTGTTAAATGTAAAAATTGCGGCGGTGACGGTGTGGTTACAAAAAATAATATTATCAAAGTTAAAATTCCCTCAGGTATCAACGATGGAGAGTCTATTCGCTTGACCGGCTATGGAGAAGCTGCGGCCAATAACGGTATGAGCGGAGACTTATATGTGCATATCCATATCAAAAAGAATAAATATTTTTCTCGCGACAATCACGATATTTTGACAGAATGTGAAATTTCTTTTTCTCAAGCCGTATTGGGAGACAAAGTGGAAATAGAAACGCTTGATGGTATGGAAAAAATCGTAGTGCCCGAAGGAATAGAATCCGGACAAATGATTCGTCTGAAAGGAAAAGGTGTTCCGTATTTACGACAAAAAGGAAGAGGAGATCATTATGTGAAAATAAAAATAAAAGTTCCGAAACATATTGGTAGAGATTTGCGAAAAAAATTGGAAGATTTGAAAAATGAATTATAAAAAAAGACCCGTCCCGACTTTGTGTCGGGGCGGGTTTTTGTGAAGGTGGGGGAGTTATTGCGACTCGGAAGGTGTTTTTTCTATTTGAGCCCACACGGCTTTTATTTTCGGCTTCAGTAGCGGATAGAAGAATAAAATAAAGCAAATTCCGATAATTATCGCCATGAAGAGTGCTATCATAACAATTGCGATAAGTGTGATGATCATCATCGGAACCAGCAGATAACCGATTAACACCAAGACCAAAGCATTGAGAAATCCGTAAAAAAATCCGATCAATAATCCTAAAAAAAATCCGGCGGCGGCAAGGTTTTGCGGAATAAAGATCCAGGTGTTGAAAAAGTCCTTCAGCGTATGCAGTTGGTAGCTGTCATCCATATCATGATCCATCTTAAAATTCAAGATGAATTCATAGAGGATGACGGACAGAGGAAGGAGAAACACATCCCAACCGCGGTTGTAAACGAAATGACCGAAAACAGCGCCTTTGGGTAAGATTCCAAAATAGAGATAGATAAAGGCGTAGACAGTGAAAGTGATAATCCCGGCGGCATAGGCGATCTTTTCGAAGTTGTGCTTTTTCATCTGTAAAACTCCCGTAAAGTTGTTAAAGGAACTAACGAAAAATGATAACAAAAATAACGTTATTTGTCAATAAAGGCTTTAAAATAAATTGATTTTTACAAAAAAGCTCTTTGACTTAATTTTTACGAAGGAATACAATAAATAGCGTAGTTTTAAATATCAATATGATAAAAAAGATCTTGGCTTTATTGGTGGTTGCCACATTGGCTGGACTGGCCGCTTATTGCAGTAGCTTGTCTTATTTTAATGAACTCACCAAAAACATCAAAGATTGTCCGCCTGTAAAAAACCCTGTTTGCGCTTTTGACGATTATACTTATGTCAATGAGTGTTTTATGGAACAGTCCGGTGCGACAAAGCGTTATGACGGACCGTGTAACGAAGAAAACGATAATTTAAATTCTGCGACAGAAAATAAGGAAGAAAATTGTATTTGTACCATGGAATACGCTCCGGTTTGCGGTGTTGATGGAAAAACTTATGGTAATGCTTGTGGTGCAAAATGTGTTAAAGTGGAAATTGAATATAGTGGGGAATGTAAAAATGTTGACCCGTGTTTGTTAAGCGATATGGAAAGCAAAGAAAAATGTAAATTAAAATAATGATTTTTGTGTCTTACGAAGCGTTTAAAAAAGAATTGAGGAAAAAAGCGAGTAAAGAAAAAGCCGTGATTCTTTCTCGTTTTTTTAAAACAGGACCCGGACATTATGGAGAAGGAGACAAATTTTTGGGCGTGGTTGTGCCGGATATTCGTGCCGCGGTTAAAAAATTTACGGACCTATCTTTGACGGATTTGCAAAAGTTGCTTGACAGTCCATATCATGAAGACCGATTGGGAGCGTTACTCATAGCGGTTGTCAAATATTCTCGCGCGGACAAAAAAGAGCAAAAATATATTTATAAATGGTATTTAAAAAACACAAAAAGAATAAACAATTGGGATTTGGTGGATTTGACTGCGGAAAAAATTATCGGACCGTATTTGGAAGATAAAGATAAAAAAGTTTTGTTTAAATTTATAAAATCAAAAAATCTCTGGGAAAGACGCATTGCCATTTTATCAACTTTCCATTATATTAAAAAAGGCGATTGTGAGTTAACTTTGCGTTTGGCACAATTATTGCTCAAAGACAAACATGATTTGATGCATAAAGCCGCTGGTTGGATGTTGCGCGAAGTCGGTAAAAGATGTGGTGAAGAAAATGAAGAAAAGTTTTTAAAAAAATATTATCAACAAATGCCGCGGACGATGTTGCGTTATGCCATAGAGAGATTCGCGGAAAATAAAAGATTAAAATATTTGAGAGGCAAAGTAAAAATATGAGTAAAAAATTTGAATTAATAAAAAAAATATCGGAAGAAGTTGTCGGTTTGTGCGTTAAAAACAAAAAGTTAAATTTAAAAAGATGCGTCTCCGATATTCGCGATAAATATCTGAAAGAAATCAGGGAAATATCACTGGAAGAAGAAAAACTTTTTGACAGAGTGTCCGGATTTGTTTATTACAAATCATGCGAAGAAGCGGAAAAAAAATTGGAAAGAGAAAGAGAAAGAATAAGAGAAGAAAGACGAGAGAAAAGGGCGCGTAACAGGAGAGAAAAAGAAATGCAAAAAATCATCGGCGATGATATAAAATTTTCAAAAATTAGAGAATATTTAAAAAATAATCTGCATTTTTTTCCTCCGGAGGAAAGGCCGGAATTGCCGGAT
>CAYWMO010000056.1:0-4711 GCA_964459625.1 uncultured Gammaproteobacteria bacterium
TGAGGGTATGATTAAGGCGGGAATGAAGAATTATATCGCTTATCCCATGACTCCGGCAACTTCTATTTTGCACCATTTGGCTAAAAGAGCAAAAGAATATGGATTAAAAGTAACTCAAGCTGAAAGTGAGGTGGCTGTAATAAATATGGCTCTAGGTAGTGCTTTTGCCGGTGTAAGAACGGCTACAGGCAGTTCTGGCGGAGGTTTTGCTTTGATGCTTGAAGCTCTCAGTATGGCCGGAATGGCCGAAATACCGATGGTAGTGGCGGAATCGCAGCGTCCCGGTCCGTCAACTGGAGTACCAACCCGAACCGCGCAAGGAGATTTGAATTTTGTTCGTCGAATTCCCGGAGAATTTCCGCGAATAGTTTTGGCTCCCGGCGATCAAGAAGAAGCTTATGAACTCGGAGGTGTGGCGATGAATTTGGCTTGGAAATATCAAGCGCCTGTCATAGTATTGTTGGATAAACATTTGTCGGAAAGTTTAGTAAACGCGGATTTGAAAAAAATAAAAATAAAACCTGAAAAATTTAAGTCGAGCAAAGGAGGAAAAAATTATCAACGTTACGCTTTGAGTAAAGATGGTGTTTCACCGCTTTGTTTTCCCGGAACAAACGACACAATTGTCAAAGTTAATAGCTACGAACATAGTGAAGACGGTTTGATAACAGAAAGCTCGGAAGTGTCACAAAAAATGTTTGATAAAAGATTTGCCAAATCTAAAGACATAGAAAAAGATTTGACAAAAATGAAAGGTATTCGTATTTACGGAGATAAACACAGTAAAAATATTGTAGTATTTTGGGGTTCTACCAAAGGTGCGGTGTTAGAAGCGATAAAATATGTCAAAAAACCGGTTAAGGCTGTACAAATTTTAGCCATGGAACCAATACCAATCAAAAGTTTGGTTGAAGTTTTGAAAGGAGCTAAAAAAATTATTGACATTGAATTGAATTATACGGGACAACTGGCGGAAGTTATACGAGAAAAAACCGGAATAGAAATAAAAAACAAGATTTTGAAGTATGATACTTATGCTTTTGAACCGATGGAATTGTCTAAAAAAATAGATAAAATGATATAACTATATGAGTATTGATTTTAACACTAAAGCCAAAAATACTTGGTGCCCCGGTTGTACCAATTTTATGATTTTGACCGCTTTCAAAAACGCTCTGTCCGAGTTGGTGGCTGAGGGAAAAATTAAAAAAGATAATATCGTAGTTGGAGCGGGAATTGGTTGTCATGGAAAAATTGCGGATTATATAGGCGTTAATAGTATTATTTCGCTTCATGGTCGAGTGGTACCGACTATGACCGGAGTTAAATTGGGAAATTCCAATTTAACCGCAATTGCCTTTTCCGGCGACGGTGATTCTTATGCTGAAGGAATGGAACATCTTGTTCATGCGGCCAAAAGAAATAGTGATATAAAATTGTTTGTGCACAACAATCAAGTTTTCGGTTTGACCACCGGACAAGTAACTCCGACCAGTGTCAAAGGATATCGTGGAAAATCGACCCCTCTCGGAAGTATAGAAGAACCTATTAATCCGCTTTTGGTAATGCTCGGTTCAGGAGCTACTTTTGTTGCTCGTTCGTATGCCGGAGATTTAACCGGCACAGTTGAAATGATAAAAAAAGCTATTTTACACAAAGGTTTTGCGCATTTGGACATTATCCAGCCGTGTATAAGTTTTAATGATACTCGTGATTTTTTTAAAGAAAGAGTTTATTGGCTTGATAGTAATTTACCTAAAAATGATTTAAACTGGGCCATGGAAAAGGTTCAAGAGAAAGACCTTATCCCTTTAGGAATTTTTTATGATGTGGAAAAACCTATTTTTGAAGAACAATTGTAAAGAAAAAAATATGAACGATTTGTTTAACCCCAAAGTAGTGGCGGTTATCGGTGCGTCGGCCAATAGAGAAAAAATTGGTTATGCTTTGGCTTTTAATTTGTTAAATGACAAAAAAGAGCGTCAAATTTTTTTGATAAATCCGAGTGAAAAAGAAATTTTGGATGAAAAAGTTTTTGTTGATGTAAAAGATATTAAGGAAAATATTGATTTGGCTGTTATCGCCGTAAAACCGGAAATTGTACCAAAAGTATTGCAATCTTGCGGAGAGAAAAAAATTCCTTATTGTATTATTATCACCGCCGGTTATAAAGAAATCGGAGAAGAGGGTAAAAAACGCGAAGACGAACTCAAACAAATCGCGAAAAAGTTTAATATAAAAATTATCGGTCCTAATTGTTTGGGGGTTTTTGATTGTCAGAACAAGCTTAACGCGACTTTTAGCGATAAACTTCCCAATGTTGGAAATATCTCCGTGATTTCTCAGTCCGGCGCCGTTGGTACTTCCATGCTTGATTTTGCCAAAAAAGAAAATATCGGTTTTGCCAAGTTTATTTCCGTAGGCAATGAAGCAGGACTGACAGAAAACGACTTCCTAGAATATTTATTGACTGATGAAAATACCAGAGCTATTGTAATGTATTTGGAAGCGGTATCGGATGGAAAAAGATTTTTGGAATTGGCAAAAAAAATTACACCGATAAAACCTCTGGTCGTACTTAAGGCCGGCAAAACCCCTAGAGGCGCTGCTGCCGTGGCTTCGCACACCGGTTCGCTTGCTTCGGAAAATAAAATATTTGAGGCTGTGTGTGCTCAAGCCAAAGTTATAAATGTGGAAACTATTTCACAAATGTTTGATTTGATAAAGATGTTTAACGCTGGCATATACCGACCGTTGGAGAATATCGGTATAATTACCAATGGTGGAGGACCGTCAATTATTCTCGCGGATTTGTTGGAGTTTTCACAGAGTTTAAATTTGGCAACTTTGACGGATAAAACAAAAACCGCTTTGCGCGAAGTGCTACCCTCTACTGCGGCGGTCGGTAATCCGGTAGATGTTATCGGAGATGCACTAAGTGATAGATATGAGAATACTTTGAAAATTTTGAGCAAAGTAGAAGATATTGACGCATTGGCAGTTATTTTGACCCCGCAAAAGATGACTCAAATTAAAGAAACAGCAAAAATTATCGCAAAAATAAATAAAAAGAAAGTTGTGTTGCCACTTTTTATCGGCGGAACACAAATAGAATCGGCTTTGAAAATTTTCCGACAAAAAAATATAGCTTATTTTTCCGATCCTATAGACTTGGTCAAGGCGTTGGATTATCTGTCTTTCAAAAACAAACTTGTTGCTGAAAAGAAAAAAGAAGAGGTTGCTGTTGATCAATTGGATTTTTCGCAAACGGAAAAACTGTTACAAAGTGTTGGTCTGGCAACTTCCGGGATTTTTCTTTCTGATAAAAAAGAAATTATTTCCGCTATGGAAAAATTATCGGGACCATATGTACTCAAAGCGATTACTGATAAAGTTTTACACAAAAGCGATATTGGAGCGGTAAAACTAAATTTGAAAACAGCAGAAGATATAAATATAGCTTGGGAAGAAATTTCAAAAAATATATCTGAGAAATTGACGGGTGTTAAAATCCAAGGGATGTTGTTGCAAAGTATGACGCGCGGTAGGGAAGTAATCATCGGGATGAAACGCGACGCGACTTTTGGTCCGACTATAGTTTTTGGTCTGGGTGGAATATTTGTAGAGGTTCTCAAAGATGTTTCTATGCGTGTAGCTCCTTTAACACCGGATGATATAGATAATTTGATAGGTGATATAAAAGGAATAAATATTTTGAAAGGCAGTAGAGGGCAAAAGGCGATAAATTTCGAAGCTCTCAAAAAGACTGTTTTGGCAATTTCTGATTTGGCAATAAAACATCCAGAAATTAAAGAAATGGATTTTAACCCTGTATTTTGCGATGAAAATGGGGTTAGTTTGGTGGATGTGAGAATAATTGAAAGCAAATAAGCTTGTAAGCAGTAAAGCAATAAAGCTCTAAAACCGCTGAAAGGCGGTTTTTTTTGGCTAATATTAGCCAAGCTTACCCCTTGACAAAAACGCTAAAATATGCTATAATACTCCGTTGATCTTTAACAATTTATTTTTTTGGAGGCTTATCATGAAAAAGAAAGAAGTAAAAACTAGTTTTCTTGATGGAATTTCGATTGTGGAGATAGTTATGCTCAGTATATTCTCTGTTTTTCTAACCCCCTGTACCGTGGCGATTGTTAGAGGAATGTTAGAAGGAAGAATTAATGTTCTGTCGTGGGGTCTTATACTTGTAATTGTTTTTTTGTTTTGTTCTATTTTTGCAATTAAAGAGTTAATTAGTGTAATTAAAACAATGATAGAACGCAAAAAATTCATTTTTGCTAGTTCATCTTTGGGTGATTGGGGATTTAATTCCGGAGCTGTTGAAATAATAAAACTTAAAAATGGACAAATATTTATTTTTGACAGTGTAAGGCAGGTTTTATTAAATGCAGCAAAAGATGATTTGGAAAAAAAGTTTTCAGTTCTATTGGATTGTAAAATAAAAAGAGGAGAATGTGAATGTGAAAACAAAATTTCTGCAAGGGATGTTGCTCAAATTGAGATTGATGAAACTGTAAAAGTTGATTTGCCGATTAGTTTGAATATCGTTTTAGACAAGGATATCGACCTGGAAGAGTTATGGAAAATTCTTGAAGAATATTCAAAAAAGCACCACATAACAGGGGAAAACTGGTTTTCTTTTAGTAGTTGTCTGTTTGAAACACTGCTATCTCATAAAGACAATGAGAAAAAA
>CAYWMO010000057.1:0-4562 GCA_964459625.1 uncultured Gammaproteobacteria bacterium
GGTTTGCGAAATTTTTGTCATTGCTCGATTAATGGCGTTTTCCTGCCATTTTTGCGCGTCTTGTTCTCTATCGGAAATCGGCGTTTTTATCCAATCATCAAATAGCAAACCAAGCGCCGCTTTAGCCGCTTCATAATTGTTGCCGCGATACCAATTTTCCGCAATAAGTAAATCATTAACAAAAGGAGCCAGCTCCGGTTTGTTTTTTTGTTCCAACAAAAAAGCTCTTTTAGCTGTCGGCCTTCCGGTTTGATCAAGATAATCTTTTACATTCAAGTTTGCCAAATAGTTTATAAAATTCCAAGCCAATTCTTGATTTTTGGATTTAGAAATCACGCCTTGTAAAGAATAATTGGTAACATTTACCGGATTTTCTGCATTGAGTTGAATAAGCGGCAAAATATCAAAATTCAGATTGGCACCTTGCGATTTTATCAAATTATAATGATAGTTATAACCGAAGAAAAAAGCCGAGCCGCCTTTGATAAATCTTTCCAACGCCATTTCTTGTTCCGCATTCCAAGAATAAGTATCGCGATTCGGGTTGGCAAAATCAGTGTAAAAGTCTAAAACATTTCTCAGTGGATTTTCATTTTTGGAACCTGCCCAGGCAAATCCGTCGCTTCCGAGAGTTACACCACTTTGTTTCAAAAGCACATAAAAAATATCGTCAAAATTATTTATATTTTCCGCCAGACCCAACGCAGCCCCCGATTGGGATATTTTACCTGTATCTTTGTTGAATTTGGTGGTTTTACGCACAGCATTTTGGAATTCTTCCCAAGTTTTTGGCGGTTCCGGAACTCCCGATCTGTCCAAAATGTCTTTGTTATAATAAATAACCAAACTATCAAGCGATAAAGGCAAACCATAAATTTTCCCGTCTATAACCGCGTCTTTTTTTACGGTTTGAAAAAACTCTCGTTCAATATTCAAAACGGTCGGCAAAACTGCAGTGCGCAAACTGATAACTGTTTCCGTGCCGCCAGTAGCGGTTTTTTTCGTTTCCATAATAGCGTCTTTTACCGACGACGGCATGGTAGCCAATTTGCTTTTATAAAAAGGCAGTTGTCTAACCGGCACTGAAACGATATCCGGACCCTTGTCTTCAGCCAAGGCTTCCACTAGTCTGTTATAAATTTCTTCTGGTTTATATTGACGCACATTTATCGTAGCATAAGGACGATAGGTTTGAAATTTTTTCACCGCCGAATTAATTGCTCCGACATCATCATAAACCGTCCAATATTCCAAAGTTACTTTTTTCACCGCCGCCGCTTGTTCCTGAGTTACGGCGCCCTTACAACCAAAACCGGATATTACAAATAAACCTAATATTAAAACCAGGCTTATAACTTTAAAATTTATTTTTTTGAAAAACATACTTTCTTAATTTCAAATATCAAATTACCTCCACCTCAGGCGGATGATATTTATTTAATCACCTTTTTAAGGTATTTCTTGAATTCCGGTTTCAGTTTTTTGTCGCGAAGCGCAAAATCAACATTGGCTTTCAAATATCCGAGTTTGCTTCCGGTATCATAATAAGTTCCATTAATCAATTTAGCATAAATCGGTCGTTTTTTGAGTAACTTAAAAATAGCGTCAACCAACCATAATTCTCCGCCTTTGCCCAATTTAGTATTTTCTAAAGCCTCAAAAATATCCGGGGTTAAAATAAAACCGCCAAGCGAAGCCAAATTTGAAGGGGCTTTTTCCGGACCGGGTTTTTCAACAATATTTTTTACTTGGTAAATTTCTTTTTCCACTGACAAAGCGTCTAAAATTCCATATTTACCAGTATCCTTTTTTTCCACTTTATAAGCCGTTAAAACAGGGTCGCCGTATTTTTCATAAACCTCTATCAATTGTTTCAATTGGGATTTTCCGGGAGTATAAAAAAATTCATCTCCCCACATCACGGCAAAAGGTTCATTCCCAATAATATTTTTCGCACACAAAATCGGGGTCCCGTTGCCATAAGGCCCTTTTTGTCGAATAAAAATAAAATTGGCCAAATCGGAAATTTTTTTGACATCTTCGGCAATGTCGTCTTTTTTCTGTTTTTTTAACCAATTGATAAGTTCGTAATTCGGGCTAAAATGATCTTCCACCGCTCGTTTGCTCGGACCGGTAATAAAAATAATATCGGTAATTCCCGCGCGAACCGCATCCTCCACCACATATTGAATAATCGGCTTATCCACCACCGGTAACATTTCTTTAGGCTGGGCTTTGGTGGCCGGTAAAAACCTGGTACCTAAACCCGCAACCGGAATAACTAATTTTTTAATTTTTACCATAGCAAAATATGTCAAAAAATGATAAAAGTTGTTCTTTTTAGCTTGTTTTAATTATAACATTAACCTTTCCTTTCCGCAAACTCTCCCTTATTTAACTTCTTGCCATTCAATTAACGCATAATTGGCGCCGACCGGTGATGATGGCGGAGGATTAAAAAGAGAATAAACATTAAACGTGGTTTCGGTATTTTCAAAACCACTAACAATGGTTCCTTGATTATTAACCCAAGTAAATGTCCATATTTTGTAAGAAACTACCGAACCGTTAACTCTGATTGTGTCCAAAATTAGATAAGGGTTGTCACCTTCATAATAGTCATAGCGCTGAACAGCTCCTTGTTGAGCTATCATAGAAGCATTCACTTCCAAAGTAGAACTGACTTTGTAAGGAATTAACACATTACTTTTGGCGGTTAAACCCAAAATATTTTCTTCGCTTTTGATCGGATAAACCAAATTGCCTTTTATAACTATATCACTATTGGAACCGACAATAACACTTCCCTTAACCATCCCCTCCACCCAAACTGTCTTTTCTGAATAAATATATGCTATTTCCGGAGTAGTGGTAGTCAGATAAAGAGTTTCACTATTGATATCCAAACAACAGGCTGTAGCCGAAGGTTTTTTATGATCGGTATTGTAGCAATTACGACATTTAAAATTTCCACAATAATTACTTGAGTGTTTATTGGTAGAACAACCGTCACCATCACAAGTGGTTACTTTATAAATCTTGGCTTGCATCACAGTATTACCGCTTTGAGAAGTGGTGGAAAAGATAATGTGCCATCCGCGATTCGGAGAATTGTCCAAATAAATTCCGGAGTTTATGGCCGTAGTTCGAATTTCATCAAGTTTATTATTTACCAAATCAAAATCTTTGAAAGAACTGGGATAAACAAAAAATACTTCCGGACCGCCTATTCCCCAAACTCCGCCTTTATGGGGACTACCCGAACACCCTGGATTATTAGACGGACAATAATAACCTTCTAACATACTACTAACAATAGCGTCTGTCTCACCATCAAACCTCACCGGGCCGTTACTGTGCATTTTTCCATGCACTATTTCATTGGGTCCGATCCAAATATCGGCATTGGTTAAAAAAGAATAATCGGTCAAAGAAGGTTTTCCGACTCTGGCTTTTATGGTTCTATCGCTATTGGGTTGAATATTCAGCCAACCCGTGGATTTGATGGTAGATACGGTAGAACCGGTGCGTGGCGGAGTCAACTCCAGAGAAAATTTTCCGATATTATTTTTGTTTTTATCCAAATAATCGTGAATATAGGGTCCGGAGGTGGCGGTACCGTCTTGGTAATCACTTTCGTCCTCAAAAATATGCCAACGATAATAAGCAATTCCGGCATCGGCGATTTGAAAAGCCATTTCTTTGTTGTGTTTGGCCATCGCTAATTTATTTTGGTACAAAGCATAACTTGATAAACCGGTAACCACTAAGGAAAAACTTATCGCACCCAAAATTAAAACCGTAACCAACGCTCCGCCGCGGTTATCCAAAATTTTATTTTTTTTCAACTTAAAAAACATAACTTTAATTTTCGTCAATTTGTTTTTAAATTTCGCAATTGCGCTTTGGATTGGATTTCAAAAATCGGAGATCCGGCCAAAGAATTTTGTTTTACTCGCAAAGAAATTCCGACCACTTTGACGGTCGGCAAAAATACGGGGTAACTCAAACTTGAAGTTACGGTGGCGCCGTTGTAATTTTCGTTAAAATAAGTAAATATTGTGCCCACCGGAGTTTCTAAATTATAAATAACATCGGAAATTTGTTCGGTCGTGGTGCTATATTCATAAAGCAACGTACCTGTCGGTTTGGTCACTCCTTTTTTGAAAGTGTCTCCGTCAACAAAATATCTAATTCTTTCCATCAAAATATCGGAGTCAATATTGGCATAAAAAATTATTTCTGTGGTGGTGGCCAAAGCCAAAGGATATCCGCCGACCGTGGAATAATTGGTCGTGCGTATTTCATCTACGAATGTTTGTACGGCTTTGGAAGCTATGGATTGAGTAAAACTGCTTTCCCAAACATTTTTGTCCGCTCTTGAACTAATGCTGTAAAGCGTAAAAACTCCGAATACGACAGCCAAAAAAATACTGAAAGCAAACAGCAACTCCAACAAAGTCAAACCTTTTTTGTTTAGAAAAAATTTCATAATTACAAAGACAAAAGATTGACTACTTCATGAGAAGTGGTGGGAATCTCAACGGAAGTGGTCACCAATT
>CAYWMO010000058.1:0-4535 GCA_964459625.1 uncultured Gammaproteobacteria bacterium
CGATGATCTTGTTCTAACCGACTATTCTAAAAATCTCATTCCTCAAGCTGTTGGTTATAGTGCCGGCTTGATAAAATATTTTTTACAAGAAGCTGAAATCAAAAAAACGGCCTTGGGGTATGATCAGATGTCTTGGTGGGACAAAATAAAATCTTCTTTATTTGATTCTTCGTTACCGACTGTTCGTCAAAATACCGAAGGGTATATCATGGAAAAAACAATAGCCCCGAGTGTTGAATTTGGCGGTGATGTTTTGGAAAAAATCAAAGAAACCAAAGAAAATATTCAAGAATTGGCAAAACAAAGTCAAGAATCAGAACCAGAGGAACTCATCCCCGAAGTCAAAGCAAAAGAAAATATCAAAGAAAATAATTTTTTACCGGATATTTTGGAAGTGGTTTCCTCAACGGAATTTACCACTATCACAGAGGATACAGAAAATTCAGATGAATATCCTATTTTTCGCAGTTCTCCGCTCGGAGAAAATAATTTACCTCTTGAAGAACAACCAATTGCGGACATATATACCGAAGCTCCGGAATTGTTTTTGGAATTGTTGCAAACGACGACCAGTAACTTTATCACTTTGAATTTTAATTCCAGCGAAACAACATCTTTACCGGTTAATTTTGAAGGAGAAATAAATACCGGCACGATTTGGTCCGAACTTTTTTCTTTTACAACATCAACCTCTTTTGTTTACGAAACGAAAAAAAGCGGAGATTACGAATTTCGCGTACGCGCTAAAGATAATATCGGAAATACTTCTACTTGGTCGCAAATCGCCACTTCCGTACCGATGATAAATCGTGAATATAATTATTTGACCGGTGACCAAGTTGATGACGAAGTTATTTTGACTAAAGAGGGGAGTCCTTATATTTTGGATTATTATTATGTTCCGTTGGGTAAAACTTTGATTATGGAAGCGGGTACCGTGATTAAAAGTTCGTCTTTTGAAGATTATGGCACAGTTTTGGCTTACTCCAATTTAGATGTGGCCGGCACTCTTGAAATTCGAGGAACAGAGGACGATAAAGTGATTTTTACCTCGGTTTATGATCATAGTTTTGCCGACGATTTTCTTGATACTTTGTCTTTATCTACTTCCAGCGAACAAGTAATGGGCGGAATTTTATTGAGATTTTATGATACTACTGCGGTTTTGAAAAATTTTGAAATGAGACAATTTGATCGTTTACAGCCACATGTTCAATTGGCTTCTGTTGGAACAGGTTATGAAAATTATCTTTATCCGATGAACGAATGTTTGGAAGCGGAAAATTCCAATTTGGAAATTAGTGGCGCGGTTTTACAAGGTTGCGGAGGAGGAGCGGCAATGCTTTTGAAAAATTCCGAAACTGTGGTAAATCAAAGTGAAATAATTTCCGATTTAAACGCTTATGATAGAGGAATCGTAACTGAAAGCGGTAATATAATTTTGAATAAAGTAAAAATCGCCGGTTATCAAGAGTATCCCTTGCGCATCCGTTATGGCGGAACTTGGCAAGCCGATGATTTGATTTTGGAAAACAACAGGGTAAACGGCATTTTGGAAGACGACTTGTCCGGAGAGTTGGTTTTGAAAAAGGGTGATAATCTTTTGGTTTTAAACAGGGACAATTTGAACAGATTGACTTCTTTCACGGTCGAGCCAGGAGCCGAATTTTATTATGAAGGAGAGGACGGAATAGCTTCCAATCAAAATTTGTCGCTTAGCGGTACTGCGGAAGACAGAATTAAAATATACTTGCCAAATATTTATGAAAGTGCCGTGTTTTTCAATAATACGATAAATGTTTTTAAATATGTGGATTTTGTCGGTTTAGAGCCGTATTTGAATAACGGTTTGAAAAAATCTTATGAAGTGGAAAATCCTTGGGGTCTGGTTTTGTCGGATTTACATCGTGGACAGATCTTAAATTCCGGAAAGAGACGCAGTCAAGGTTTGATAGTCAAAAATGGAAATTTAATTTTGGAAAATGTCAGATTTTTGAATAGTTTTATTCCTTGGTCCAACGCTTTAAATTTAATAAATTCCGTCGCTTCTTTAAAAAATGTATCATTTATTTCTGTTAAACCTTACGGAGAAATATTTTATTTGGAAGAAGCCAGAGGGTCTGGTATCAACGGTGATGGTGGAACTGTCGAATTGGACGAAGTTAATTTTTCAGATTTATTTTGCGGAATTTATTCTTCCCCAGGTTATTATTACGGATTGACCAAAACTGTAAATGTGAATTTAACTGAGAGTAATTTTGAAAATGTTATGTATGATTTTATACCTGAGGATTTGTTGATTTTTTCCGTACCGGAAGAAGAAATGACTTCAACACCGGAGAGCGAATAGATAATAAAAAATTCACTGTAATAAGTGAATTTTTTATTTTATAGCTTCATTGTTTTTTTAAAGTTCCGGATATAGCGGAAATTTTTTATTCATTTCAATCACTTTATTTTTTATTTCCGCCAACTTTTCTTCGTCATCCTTGTTTTTTATCGCTTCATCAATCCACGCGGCGATGGTTTTCATTTCTTCTTCTTTCATCCCGCGAGTAGTGAGTGCGGGAGTGCCCAAGCGAATACCCGAAGGATCCATAGCTGTACGCAATTCACCCGGCACCATATTTTTGTTTACTGTAATACCGGCTTTATCCAGCGCAATTTGTGCTTCTTTGCCAGATATATTTTTATTGGTCAGATCAATGAGTAACAGATGATTGTCGGTTTGTCCAAAACAAATGGTATAGCCCATTTGTTTAAATTCAGTTTCTAATACTTTGGCGTTGATAATAATTTGTTTGGCGTATTCTTTGAATTCCGGTTCCAGAGCTTCTTTGAAGGCTACGGCTTTGGCCGCAATATTGTTTTCGTGCGGACCGCCTTGAAATCCTGGGAACACGGCTTTGTCTATATCTTTGGCGAATTTTTCTTTGCACATAATCATCCCGCCGCGCGGACCACGAAGAGTTTTGTGAGTAGTGGTGGTAACAATATCAAAATAGGGGACGGGATTTTCCATCACACCTCCGGCTACGAGTCCGGCAATATGAGCGATGTCAGCCATAGTGATGGCTCCGACTTCGTCCGCGATTTCTTTGATTTTTTTCCAGTCAATATGTCGGGAGTATGCGGAGTAACCAGCCAAAATAATTTTGGGTTTATGTTCAATAGCGGTCGTGCACAATTGGTCATAATCTATCAAACCTTCGTTGTTGGTCTTGTAGCGAATAAAATTGAAAATTTTGGCCATATACGTGACCGGATGGCCGTGGGTCAAATGACCCCCGTGTTCTAGATCCATGCCCAAAACCGTGTCTCCTGGCTTCAAAATAGCAAAATAAACGGCTATATTGGCCGGTGCGCCGGATAATGGCTGGACATTAACGTGTTCTGCTCTAAAAAGCTCTTTGGCGCGGTCTATGGCGGCTTTTTCCACTTCGTCTATGTATTCACACCCGCCATAATATCTTTTGCCGACATAGCCCTCGCTATACTTATTAGTCAAAACAGATCCGAGAGATTGGAGTACGGCCAAAGACACAAAATTTTCGGACGGAATCATCTCCAGATTTTCTTCTTGGCGTTTTTGTTCGTGTTTTATGGCCTCGTAAATCACGGGGTCGAATTTATTCAAATCAGTTTTATTCATATTATTTTAAATCATTGATAATTTGGTAAACATTATCCGTGCAATTTTTCGGAAGATTATTTATGTCATGCCAATCCCATTGTGCAATTTCTTCGCCCGGTTTTATTTCTCCAACGCGTTCTGCCAAATAATGTATTAATATAAAAACTTCATTTTCTTTTTTAACCAAAATAGGTCGTAACGGTTTAATAATTTTTATATCAATACCCATTTCTTCTTTAACTTCTCGCGCACAAGCTTCTTCCAGAGTTTTTTCATAATCTTCAACTCTGCCACCGGGAAACATCCAGGGTGAAATTCCGTTTGGTTTATGTTCTCTATTCAACAATACTTTGCCATTTTCGATTATTACCGGACCGGAAGCGACAAAAGAAATATTGTAAGATTCCATATTATTAAAATTTAAATTTTTTTAACCAGATAAGTTTGGTTGTCTTTAAATCCTAAATTTTTATAATATTCTTTTACGCCTATACCGGAAATAACAGCCAGAGCACCAATATGATTATTTTTACATATTTTTTCCGCTTCCGCAACCAATTGTTTGCCAAAACCCTTGTGTTGACTTTCTTTTTTATTTTTAGATTGTATTTTCAAAGATTGTCCGTAAGTATGCAATTCGCGGATAAACGCTGGAAACAGACCGTTTTTATCTATTCGCAGACGACAAAAAGCAAACACAACGTTTCTTTTCTTATCTTCAAAACTTAGAAAGTATTCCATTCCGCCATTAGCTTCATATTTGTCTATGAACAATTTTAGATTTTTGACCTGCCTGCCGGTAGACAAGGTTTTAGATTTTTGATTGTCCAGTTGTTGATTGTGTCCTATTTCACGACAGCGCAAACAATTGCACTTCAAATGCCTCTTTTTCATTTCATTC
>CAYWMO010000059.1:0-4516 GCA_964459625.1 uncultured Gammaproteobacteria bacterium
GATGAAGAATCGTCTTTTACCAAATCGGGCGCGACTTTGAAAAAGTTTGCTACTGGTGTGAGTTTTTCCGGTTTTGACGCTTCAACTTCCAATGTTATAAAAAATATAATGTTTTTGGTGAGTACTTTGTTTTTTATATTTATGATTTACGCGGGGGTGTTATGGTTGAGTTCTTCCGGCGACGAAGGGAAAATAGAAAAAGCTAAAACAATGATTTTTTGGTGTGTTATCGGTTTGGCCGTGACTCTTAGCGCTTATTCCATAACCATGTTTATTTTGGGCAAAGTTCAATAAAGTATGTTTAAAAAACTTTTTATTATCTTTTTTCTTTGCGGTTTATTGATCCCGACGGTTTTTTGTTTGGCGCAAGATCCTCTGCAAAATATCGCTGAAAAATCCGGTTATTCCACCAATGTTGACGAATATTCTTTGTCGCAAACCGTGGGCGGTTATATTAAAGCGGTTTTAGGAATGCTCGGAGTGATATTTTTTGCGCTTACTTTTTATGCCGGATTTTTGTGGATGACTGCCAGCGGAGATGAAGGAAAAATAGAAAAAGCCAAAGAAATAATCACGGCCGCCACTATCGGCTTGATAATAATTTTCATGGCTTACGGCATTACCTCATTAGTTTTAAATTTAACGCGTCAAGCATCGGCTCCGCCGACTTCCTTGGGAAATTAATTGTCTATGTTTAAAAGATTTTTTATTTTTTCTTTGCTGGCGTTTTTTTGTTTGACCGGTTCGGTTGCGGCTCAACCAGATATTGGTTTGGGTACGGCCGGAAATATCGCCAAAGAGGGCGGACTGTCTACTTCCGGAGCTACGGAAACGGCTTTGGCAGAGACCGTCGGTCGTTACATCAGTATCGTTTTGGGTTTTACTGGAATTATTTTTCTTTTGTTAACTCTGTATGCCGGATTTTTATGGATGACCGCCGGGGGAGACGAGGGAAATATAGAAAAAGCCAAAAGTATTTTAACATCTTCGGTAATCGGTTTGGCAATTGTCATACTTTCTTATAGTATTACCGCTTTGATAATGTATTTTATTGCCGGCACGACAAAACCGGAACCTTATGGAGAGTTAGAACCGACCGGTCCGAGTCAATATAGTGGCTGTTGTTTTGTAGCCACCCCCGGATGCAATAAAAAAATTGGTGTTGGAGCCGCGGCGTATAATGTGCCTTGTGGAGATTGTTATGAAAACCAAGGTCAGAAAAATTGTCAAAATGTTAGCGGGGCGTGGTTTGCCAACACTTGCGCCAAAGCGCAAAACGATTACGAATTCAGATGTGACGCTTACAAAGGTATTGTTCCGGATTAATTTTAAAAATTTTTTTAAAGTATGTTCAAAAAAATATTTTTTACTTTTTTATTTGGTGTTTTGTTAATTGGTAATGTCAGTTATTGTTTGGCGCAAAACAAGGATGCGGCCAATGAAATAGACAAACAACTGCAAGCCGCAGCCGGCGATAAAGGAGCTGGTTTTGACGAGCCGGTAGATCCTCGAGATGGAATTTTCTTGATAATTAGATATGCATTGAGTTTATTGGGTTTTGTATTTTTATTACTGGCTTTGTATGCCGGATTTTTATGGATGACCGCGGGCGGAGACGAGGGAAATATCGAAAAAGCCAAAAGTATTTTAACCGCCGCTACTATAGGTCTAGCTATTATTTTGTTATCTTACGCGCTGACATTGTTTGTCTTTAAAATTTTATTATTGGAGGATGCTCCGTTTAGACAATGGAATTAAAATCAAAAAAACAGTCCGTTAAGGACTGTTTTTTAATGCCTCCGAAAGAATGAGATCGTTTGCCACAGGCGGTGGTGTTTTTGGATTTTCTGGTTTTTCCAACAAATCGTGGAGTTGTATTGTAAAATTATTTTTTTCCAGTTTTATCGCCAAATTATTTTGTACGAAATAATTCTCATTCTTTTTTTCTTGTCCGGGAATTGGTTCTGTCAAAATTATTTTTTTATTTAAATAAGCGCACTCGGCCAAAGTGATTCCTCCGGGTTTGGTGATAATCACATCGCAAACACGCATCAATTCATCCATGTTTTCGGTAAATTTTATTATTTGAAAATTTATTGTCGGGGAAGTTTGAATATTCTTATATTTTTGATAAAGAGTTTCGTTGTCTTTGCCGGAAATTACCAATAAATTTATGTCGGAAAATTCGGCGATGATTTTTTTTATCAATTGAGTTTGGTTTTTGAGTCCAAATCCGCCAGACATTACTAAGACCGTCTTTTGTTCGGGACGGAGATTGAATTTTGTTTTTATCAGGCGGGTGTCTTTATCAAGAAAAAATTCCGGATCTATCGGCAAACCGGTGACAAAAACTGATAAATTTAGGTCTGTAAAAAATTTGGCTGTTTCAAAATTGGCGACATAATAATTGCGTATTTGTGGTGCTATCCATAAATTGTGCGGTCCGTAATCGGTTATAACCGTATCGATAGGAATATTTTTTGCAAAATTTTTAAGTATTGCCGGAGTTAAAAAATGAGTGGAAATTATTAAATCAGGATTAAAATCTAAAATTATTTTTTGGAGTTTTTGATTATTTTTTTCAAAAATTCCGGAAATCTTGTTTAAAAATTTTGCCAAATAAAAATTATCGGTAAGTTTATAAATCAGTCCGTATAAAATCGGAGCGTATCTGATTGTAAAGTGATATAGGTCAGCCACTGTTTTTCGTAGAAACAAGGAAGTATAATCCAACAAATCAATATTGAGAATTTCTATTTCAGGATATTTTTGCGCACAATGTAAAAACAAAGCCGAGGCCGCGCGTTTGTGACCGGCGCCAGCGGACATGTAGACAAATAGGATTTTTTTAATTTCCTGAGACATAGAGTAAGTATAGGGCGAGGGTTAACGTTTGTAAAGAATAACTAAAAATATTAGGATATTGCGATATTGATTAAAAATTCAAAAACATCCCGTTGAGGATGTTTTTGTTAGGGTGTCCTACGGGAGTCGAACCCGTTTTGTCGGTACCACAAACCGACGTAATAACCGTTATACCAAGGACACCATGTGGACTCTAGGTGATCCTAAAGTCTTTTGATTATATTGCAATTTTACTGACACGTTTGCGTAAAATTTTTGTTTTGTTTCTCAAAATTTTACCTTTTTTTGTGTTTTTTTTGCAATGTCTTATGCGAGCACGATAGGCGCTGTTCATAAAATTTACATTAAAATATTAATTAATTTATAGCCATTATAACAGAAAATTTTTATTTTTCAAGTACCCCGGCCAAGAATCGAACTTGGGTCTGGAGCTTAGAAGGCTCTTATTCTATCCACTGAACTACCGGGGCTTATTTTGGGTTTGCCAAAAATTCATCAGCAACTATAGCATCTTTTGCCGAAAAAATCAAGGTGTGCTACAATAAATTTGTCTTTTGAGTATTTAATAATAGGATTTTATATGTTTTTAAATAAAAAAAGCTTAAAAATCGTAATAATTTCTCTGTTTTTTATTTCTGTTTTATTGTTGCCGTTTTTTGTTTTTTCTCAAGATTTTGGCATGTCGGAAACAGCGGCTAAAAGCGGTTATGATACAACTCCCGATAATATTTATGTTACTATCGGTAATGTTATCAATACTTTTTTTGCCACCATTGCTTTTATATTTTTCGGATTAACTTTATATGCTGGCTTGCGTTGGTTGACGGCTCGTGGAAAAGAAGAATTTATTGAGCGTGCCAAAGCCACTATGGAGGGGGCTATTATCGGTTTGATAATTACGGTTTTATCTTATGGAATAGCCAATTTTACAATAAGCAGATTAAGTTCGGGAGGTGTTCCAATGGACGAAAATGTTAGTGGATGTTGTATGGGAAAGAGTGGCTCAAACAGCGGTTTTTCTTGTCAAAATGATGTGACTTATAAAGATTGTAAAGATTTAGGTGAAAACGGAAGCGACTTTATGCAATTTGAAGCAAATAAAAAATGCGCGGAAGTAAAAAGTTGCGTGGATATAAATGACACCAATTAGGTTTGATTGCCTTGACAAATCGTGATATTTTTGCTAATATTTTTATATTAAATTTACTTAACCCTTTCGGGTCCCATACCCCAGATAGAGGTTTAAACTAATTATTTGTATGTTGGACAATAAAAAGAAACAGCAAATCATCAAAAAATTTGCTACCCACACCGGAGATACGGGCAGCTCCGAAGTGCAGATTGCCATATTAACTCATGAAATTGAGGAATTGGCCGGACATTTAAAAGCCCATCCAAAAGATCATTCTTCCCGTCGAGGTTTGTTGCGCAAAGTTAGCGCACGCCGTCGTCTTATCGCTTATTTAAAAAAAGATAACCCGGAAAGTTTTGACGAATTGGCCAAAAAATTAAAACTTAAACAAGCCAGAGTAGTTAAAAATCCGAATGCGAAAGAAATTGAAAATTTGGAAGAAGAAGTGTTAGAAGAAGAAATTGAAAAAGATTTAGAAAATGAAAAAGATTCTGAATAAAAAATCACATCCTCTTAAAC
>CAYWMO010000060.1:0-4409 GCA_964459625.1 uncultured Gammaproteobacteria bacterium
GCAATACACCTCTTTCGTCAATCGTTCGTAAAACCTTTACATCGTTAGGATTGTTTACAATCGCTTTAACGATAGCTTCAAGAAATTGTTGATCTTGCATAATAACTAAACCAATTAATAATTAAATCGTAGCTTTCGACTCTGCTACTTTAGTTAACATTATAATTTTTTTTATTTCTTTAGTCAAAGAACCTCGTGGGGATAATTGTTTACTTTGCTTCGGCTGCTTTTTTCTTTTCCGCCAATTTGGCTTGTCTTTTTTTGGAGAGGAAAACCGATTTCATCGGTTTGCCGCCAATAATTTTATTTTTCAACAATAGATTATGAACGGTCGGAGACGGCACAGCGCCTTTTTCCATCCAATATTTAATCCTGTCGATTTTGGGCAAAAATCCATTTTCTTTGTTGTGCGGATTGTGTGTTCCCAACAATTCGACATATTTATCCTGAGTGTCTCGAGTTTTTTCCGAAACAATCAAACGGTAAGTCGGGTATTTTGTTTTACCCACTCTTTGCAAACGAATAGCTAACATAAAACCTTTTTAAATAATTTTAAATAAATTTAAGTGACTGTTTTGAAAGCGCTGATATTATAGCAAAAACTTCTCTTTTGTCAAGAAGCGACCCTTTCCGCGGCCTTTTAATCAAGTTCTGCTTTTAAAGTATCTTCTATTTTTACGCTCAACATTTTGGAAATACCATCCATACCCATGGTAACACCGTATAAAGCATCACAATGATGCATGGTTACACGATTATGAGAAATGACTATAAATTGTGATTGCTTACTCAATTCGTTCATAATTTTGGCAAAACGCAAAGAATTCGCTTCATCCAAAGCAGCTTCCACTTCATCAAGAACAACAAACGGAGAAGGATTAAAATTCAAAATAGCACAAATTAAAGCTATAGAGGTTAAAGTTCTTTCCCCACCGGATAACGCATTGATACTTTTAATTTTTTTCCCGGGCGGATTGGCTGTGATATCAATACCGATCAAAATCTTATCTTTTTTCTTCGGTTTTATAGTTTCACCGCCCAAATCCTGAACCAAAGCGGTCATAGCGTCGCCTGAAACTGTTCCGATTTGTTCAGTAAGATTATTTTCTTCAATTTCGTCAGAATAAACTTCTTGTAAATCCGCATCACCACCTTCAAATAAAATTTTAAAATAACGATTAAATTCACTTTTAATTTTCTTGAACGCAGCCGCGCGTTTTTTTCTCATAATTTCATCCAATTCCAAAATCATCTTTTCCAAATCTTCTATGGCTTTCTTGAGATCCGTAATTTGACTGGTAAGAAAATCATAACGGGTTTTGGTTTGTTCGTATTCTTTTATTACCTCTTCATCTATACCGCCAATCAAACTTAGTTGATATTTACATTTTTGTATGTTACCGGCCAATTCTTCAATATTAATTTCTTCTTCCGATCTTCTGATTCTTTCCGTTATCAAACTTATTGCTTCGTTCATTTCGCTTTTTACTTCTTCGTTAAGAGATTCTTGTTTGGTTTGCACTTTGGCGAGATCAATACGCAAATCGTTACGTTTATTGGTGAGTGTGTTTAAATTGTTTTGAACATTTTGCATCTCCTCTTGCAGAGAAAAAACTCTTTGTTTTTTTTCTTCTTCTTTCTGATTGAATTTTTCCATTTCGGCGCTGATAATTTTCAATTTATTTTCACTATTGCTCAATTTTTTCGCCAAATTTTCCTTTTCCACAGACAATTTTTTCATTTGTTGTCCATATTCTTCCGGACTCAATTTCAAGAAAGACAGTTCTTTATTCAAACCGGCGGCTTCTCTTTCCAAATTCAAATCTTCATTAGTCAAAAACTCACTTTTGGCTCTGGCAGTTTTTATTTCCACCTCCAAATTCATCAATTTGGATTTTGCCGCTTCCAACGCTTTTTCCAAATCCAAACTACTTTGTTGCTCAAAAACCAATTGCAGTTGCAGATCTTTAATTCGTTCTTCTCCGGTCAAATTAACTTTTCCAGAAAAACCAAGATTGTTTTTGTTTTGTCTGAATCCGCCCTTCATCACACCTTGTCTTTCTACCAAGTCCCCTTGTAAAGTCACCATACGCGCCCTGCCGATCCCAACTCGTCTGGCCGCATTTAAATCTCGTACTACCAAAGTATTACCCAAAACAAAAGAAAAAATGTTTTCGTATTTTTTATCAAATTTTATAAAATCCAGAGCACTTCCCAAAACATCTTCATGATTCAACAGTTCCGAAAAACTTTCCGGAACTTCACGTGGAGCAACTTTGTTAATCGGTAAAAATGTCGCCACACCCAAACGTCTTTCACGTAAATATTCAATGGCTTTTTTAGCAACTTCGTCGTCTTCTACCACAAGCGAGGTCAGATTGTTTCCCGCAGCAACATCCAACGCTAAACGATATTCGTCTTCAACCTGCCCCAATTCTCCTATTAAACCGTAGATTTTTCCCAAACTGGCCCTAGCCTCCAAAACAGCCTTAACAGTAGTCAAGCCGGAAAGTTGCAAATAATTTTGCTCAGTTTGACTTTCGAGCATTTGATTTTGCAATTTGTTTATTTTCAACGATCTTTCGGCCCTGTCGGCGTGAAAACGTTCCAATTCTTTTCTTTGTTTTGCTTCTTCGTTTTCCAAACGAGACAACTCGCTTTGTGCTGATTGTAATTGATGCATCAAATTGTCACGGCTGCTTTGTAATTCTTTGATTTTGTTTTCCAACCAACCGATGTTTTGTTGACCTCGTTGACTATACTCTGTATGCATTTGTCCTTCGACAATGGCTATTTCTCTTTCTAATCCGTTTTTTTCTCTGGCCGCTTCCTGATATTTATTTTGAAGTTCGTTAAAATTTTCTTGACGAGTAGCGGCGCGAGCCAACTCCGCCAATTCGGTTTGGATATTTTCTAAATTTTGTTGAACAAGCTTGATTTCATTTTCGGCAACCGAAAGATTTTTATTCAATTCTTCTTCCTCGTCATGATTTCGCCAATACAAATGCAAATAATATTTTTCTTGCGTTTCTCGTAAAATCATTTCTACTTCTTGTCTTTTTTCCAATTTTTTTACTTGCTTGTGAAGCATTTTTAAATGTGGTTCCACTTCGGCTATCAATCTCTCCGCATTATTCATATTTTCCAGAGAACGGTTCAGTTTCAACTGTGATTGGTGTCGTTTAATCTGAAATTCTTTTATCCCCGAGGCCTCGTCCAGAAAATCTTTTCGTTCGGCCGAACTGACAGTAAGCAATTGATCTATAGTTCCCTGACCGATAACACCATAAGAGTTTTCCGCAAACTGCGCTTTGGCCAAAAGTAAATGAATATCAAAAAGACGCGCCGGGGCGCCGTTTATCAAATATTCACTGTCTCCGTTGCGATACAAACGACGAGTTATTACTACTTCTTGATATTCAGGCAAAATTTTGGCATCGGTATTATCCAAAATCAAAATAACTTCAGCCATTCCCAATTGTCCTTTTAATTGAGAACCGTTAAAAATCACATCTTCGCTTTTCTTACCGCGCAAAGTTTTCATGCTTTGTTCACCCATAACCCATCTGATAGCATCGGAAATATTACTTTTTCCAGAACCGTTTGGTCCGACAACTCCGGTAATGCTAAAACGACCGCTTTGGGGCGGCAAAAAATCTAAAGTTGTTTTGTTGGCAAAGGATTTAAAACCCTGAATTTCCAATCGTTTCAAATACATACGGTAATATTATACAATTTAAGCGCAGTCTTGACAATACTTCATAGAGTGGATATAATCAACGGCTATGGAAAATACGGCCAAACAAATCAATTACGAAATTCTGCAAGCCAGAAAAATCTTGATAATCCCCCATCGAAATCCGGACGGAGACGCTTTGGGTTCGATTTCTTCTTTGGTGGAATATCTCAATTCTCGCGGTATCGAACCGGAAATTTTTTGCGTTACCGAAACCCAAAGTAAATATTATTTTTTACCTCATTTACATCTTACCAAAAACGACCCGTTGATTTTTACCGATCCGGAGATAGATTTGATAATCGTAGTTGATACCGGCGATTTGACTCACGCCGGCGTCGATCAATATTTGAAAAATCACCCGGCCAAAGTAGTCAACATAGATCACCATGTCACCAATCCTCGTTATGGACATCTGAATATGGTTATTCCAAACGCCTCCTCAACCACGGAAGTAATCTATAATTTTTTTCGTTATAACAATATTTCGATCGATCACCAGATAGCTACTTCTTTGCTGACTGGACTAATTTCGGATACAGAAAATTTTACCAATGGCGCCACCACCAGTTCTTCCATGTCGACAGCCGGAGAATTGGTTCGCTACGGAGCCAACTACAAACTTATAAACAATTGGCTTTTAAAAAATAAAACTTTGAATATTTTACGCTTG
>CAYWMO010000061.1:0-4275 GCA_964459625.1 uncultured Gammaproteobacteria bacterium
CGATTCATGCAACCAAGCGTTGAAATTCGCCTGTTTACGGTAAGAAACTACTGTTCCATACGGAGCAATCGCGGTGTGAAGAGTCGACGGTAAACATCCTTTTAGGTCCTTCCAGTATCTGAAAAAATGTTCCGCCTGATCCTCTATCCCGAGCTCCTTGCACACAGGCGGGAGATAAAACTCCCCGGTAAAAACCGGAAGCCCTCTTTTTACTGTCCGGTGTCTCTGGTCCTGCCCCATAGTAGCCAGAGAAATTTTCAGCCTGTAACTCATGTTCCCAATATTGTTATTCATGAGTTCTGGAGTAAAATGAAGTTTGTCCACCGGATGAAGAATATCTTCTTCCGGATTGGTAAAAATTTCCGGATCATTGATTTCAACTCCTGTCACTCTCGGTGTAAACACCAAGATTTTTTCCGGATCGTTTTTTGACCAGTCGCATGACCAGTCGGTTTTTCTCCTTCTATTCTCATCAAAGACGATCTTGAGATTAGGATAAAGTTTCAAAACTTCGTCCTTCATCAAGTCAGTCACCTTCCTCATCCCCGGCGACCAAGCCGATTCCCACATGGAAACCAGCGTGATCAAATCTATGGTATGAAGAAGACCAGTCGGAAAAATGGTGGAAAGAAATACTCTGATCTGTTCCTGAGCAATTTTTGGCGCTCTTTCAGAAATAGCTTTTTCACTCAGGCCCGGTCTTTCCAGACGAAGAAGTTCAGATGTTATTTGTACGGCTTTGTTGATATTTTTTGTGAAAATATCATTTCCCAACCGGACAAAACACAAGGCGTTTTCTACCTGCTCAGGACTGCATTCCGGCCACAGAGACCAAATGTGCTCGCGAATAGCGCCAAAGTCAGGATTTTCAAACATCTTCGAACAATATCGTCCCGATCTCTGATCGCTGTTGTAGAACGGATGCGTAAGATGCATCCCGAGAGTCACATCACTGACCGGAATGTCTTCAATAAAGAAAGAAAACGAATCATGTTCCATGGTGGTGTGATGACCCACACGAAACAGACTGTTTTGTACAAAGTCAACCACTTTATCCGTTTCTTCTGATTCCAAGGAAGGAACACCTGCCTGATAGCAAGTGTTCGCTGCAAACTTTGCCTTTGACAAAGGTAGAACAACTGTTTTGTCGCCGATCAAAACAACTTTAATACTCATGATACCCTCCGAAAATGTTGTTAAAGAGCTTTATGGTATGCGAACTGTAGCAATAATTAACTGAAAAGTCAATAAAAAACCCTTTACAAGAGAGCAAAGGGTTTTTTGATATTTAAACTTTTCCAAAACGTCGACGAGGCGGACGGCTATTTCTAAATTTGGAACTAAACGCGCTTTTTTTGTGTTGAAAACGATTGGGTCTATTCCCACGATTTTCCAAATTCATCATCACTTCGTTTTTGGTCGGAGTCAAACCGGGTTTATGATAATTCAAAACCGGTAATGCCAAAATCGGAATAGTTTTTTTGATAAGTTTTTCTATCTGACGAATATCTCCCCATTGATCCGGAGTGGCAAAAGAAACCGCTTTACCGGAATTGCCGGCACGGGCGGTACGGCCGATACGATGTACATAATCGTCGGAATTTTCCGGCAAATCGTAATTGACCACCAGAGAAATATTTTCTACATCAATACCGCGGGCGGCAATATCAGTAGCTACCAAAATGCGATACTTCCCGGATTTAAAACCCGTCATCGCGTCGCGACGTTGAGCCTGAGTGCGATCAGAATGAAGTTCCACGGCCGTATGTCCGAGACCGCGGATATTTCCGGCAATTCTCTTGGCTCCGTATTTGGTGCGCGAAAAAATCAACACGATTCCGGGGTTGTCGGCCAACACTTTATCAAGCAACGCCATTTTAAGCTCTTTTGGAGTAATAAATATTTCCTGCTCTACATTGGCGGCTGGCGTGCCCGCTGGCGCGACTTCGATACGAATAGGCATTTTCATATACCTGGCGGTCAATCCGGCCACAGCGCTCGGCATAGTAGCGGAAAACATCATAGTTTGTCTGTCAGTGGGAGCTTTTTTCAAAATTTCCACGATTTGAGGCATAAACCCGATATCAAGCATGCGATCAGCTTCATCAAGCACGACTATTTTCAAATTTTCCAAACTCAAACTTCTTTGTTGCAAATGATCAATAGTGCGTCCCGGGGTGGCTACGATAATATGCGGACTGCGGCGCAAAGATTGCACTTGATGTTGCATGGAAGATCCACCGATGAGCACGGCGGTGCGCAAACCGAACTGTCGGCCTATTTTTTGTAAAACTTCATCCACTTGCAAAGCCAATTCGCGGGTCGGTAGCAAAACCAAACCCATACCTTTGTTTCTGGACAAAAGTTGGATCATAGGCAAACCGAAAGCCAGGGTTTTTCCCGTGCCGGTTTGGGCTATTCCGACAATATCTTTCCCGTCAAGCGCTTGCGGAATGCATTGGTGCTGGATAGGTGTCGGAGTAACAAAATTGTTTTGAGAGAGAACTCCCAAAAGTTTTTCAGCTAACCCAAGATTGTCAAATCGGGGCGCCGAATCGTTTTTTTGTGTCATAAATTTTTATAGTGACCCGATATCCTGCTTGAAGTGAGTCACTACCAATATGACGCAATATGAGGCTCGAGTCGCGCGCTTTAAAAAGCGCGGAATTAAGAAGTGCCAAGTATAGCTTACTTTTTCGTTTTTGTCAACCCGTCACCCGCCAAATAGCCGGTACTCCAACACATTTGCAAATTATATCCGCCGGTCGGACCGTCCAAATCCAACACCTCTCCGACAATATACAGATTTTCAATTATTTTTGATCGCATAGTTTTCGGATCAACTTCGCGCAAATCCACCCCGCCCGCGGTCACTATGGCTTTATCATAACCATCCAACGCTTTGACTTCCAATGTCAGGCCTTTCAAAAGTTTTAACAATTCTTTGCGCTCTTCGCGAGTAATTTCGTTTACTTTTTTTTCCGGTGAAATACCGGATAATCTGATCATCACGGGAATAGCTTTGGCGGGACACAATTCGGTTAAATAATTTTTAAACATTTTATTGCCAAATTCTTTGAAATCTTTTTGTAAACGTTCATCCAATTTTTTTTCATCCAGCGCGGGTTTGAAATCTATTTTCAATTGCGTTTTTTCCGGCAATGACTCCCCGACTGTTTTACTCAAATCCAAAATTATCGGACCGCTCATACCGTTGTCGGTAAACAGAGCTTCGCCGAATTCTGATTTTATTTTTTTATTGTTTTTGTAAACGCTAATTTCTACATTTTTCAAACTTAATCCTTCCATTTCTTTCACAAATTTTTCTTTTGTAATTATCGGCACGAGCGCCGGCGAAGGTAAAACGATTTGATGTCCGAGTTTGGATAACCAAGTATAACCATCCCCTGTCGAACCGGTCAGAGGATAAGATTTACCGCCAGTGGCGATAATATATTTGTCGGCTATCAATTCCTCACCGTTACTTAAAACGATTTTTTCTATTTTATTTCCTTGTTTAATCATTTCTTTTACGGTTGAAAGAGTTTGGATTTCCACACCCGTATCGCGTAAATATTTTTTTAAAGCGCTAAGTACGGAAAACGCTTGATCACTTTCCGGAAAAACCCTATTCCCCCGTTCCACTTTGGTTTTCAATCCTTGTTTTTCAAAAAATTCAATAACATCTTCCACACCGAACTTATTGAACGCGGTATAAAGAAATTTACCGTTTTTCCCGTATTGTTCCGTCAAGACGCGAACATCCGGCGTGTAATTGGTGATATTGCACCTACCCTTGCCGGTAATGAGCAGTTTGGCGCCGAGATTGTGATTTTTTTCAAGCAAAAGCACGCGCGGTAAAAACTCACGCGCTCGTCCCGCGGCCATAATGCCGGCAGGTCCTCCGCCGATAACAATAACATTGTATTTCATGAAATGATTATAGCAGAAAAAAAGAAAAATTTAAAACCGCCCTTGCGGACGGTTTTAATTTGTTTTTTAAACAATTTGCTTATTAAGCGCGAGTTACGTTGATAGCGCGAGGACCCTTTTCAGAATCTTCAGTATCAAAGGAAACAGCATCTCCGACTTTCAAATCGGAAAAGTTTACGCCGTTAAGACCGGATTCGTGAAAAAACACGTCTTTGGCTCCGCCTTCCGGAGTGATAAATCCGAAGTGTTTATCAGAAACCAAGGTTTTGATAGTACCTGTCATAATGATAGAAATATAGTGAATAATTTACAAAACTGAACCGCTGTAAAGAAATTCGACTG
>CAYWMO010000062.1:0-4206 GCA_964459625.1 uncultured Gammaproteobacteria bacterium
CATACGCAGCAACCCAAAAATGTGTTATAATAATGATGCGTAAATATGTGAGGGTTAAATACGCGATTTAATCATTTTTAATTTTATTTAAATAATAAAAAAATAAATAAAAACCCTTTATTTATTAATATTTTTTAATTCATCTATGCAAAATGAACGAGTTTTTAGAGCATTGGATATTTGCTCTTACGTTTTATTGCTGATCAACATGGTAATAATGCCGTTGTTTGTCAGTAAAAGCTTGGTTAATTTTTATGTCATACCAAAACAGTATGTTTTTATAGGTTTGGTATTAGTCAACTTGTTGCTTTACGCGGCAAAATTGATTTTTTCTAAAAAATTGACTTATACGAAATCTTTTCTAGATCTTCCTCTTCTGGGTCTTTTGGGTGTTTTTCTGTTATCATCCGTTTTTTCCGTAAATTCTATAGATTCATTTTTTGGACGCAGCGAATATTTTGTCATGAACTTTTTCTTTTTGTTATTTTTGGTTTTATTTTATTTTATCATCAACAACACTGTTAAAACGTTCAAAGGGTGGTCGGGGATTATGGATGCTATTATTTATACCGGAGGAACCACTGCTTTGGTATTTTTGTTAAAGGTTATTTTCAAATTGGATTTATTGAATTATATAGTACCCGGAGCTTGGAACACTGTTGATAAAATCAATACCCCGTTCGGTTTTTGGTTGATAATCGTTTTTATATTGGCTGCCGGACAACTCATCAAGAAAAATGTTTCTTTGGGTAAAGCACTGTCTTATTTCTTTGTTTCTTTGCTTTCCTTTGTTTGTTTGATAATGTTGAGTTTCAATATTTTGTGGTGGATATTTTTGCTCGGATTAGTTTTATTACTTTTGATAGGCGTAAGTTTTGTCACTGAAGTCAGAGTTGGATGGGTTTCCGCTCTATTTGCTTTTTTGGTTGTAGTTGTAATATTTTTGGCTTTTGGTTCTCCAAAATATTTACAAACTCAAGTGCCGGCCGAAGTAGCTCTCGGATATAAACCTTCTTGGGCCGTTTCTTATAAAACCGTTTTGTCCGGAGTAAAAGAATTTGCGCTTGGTAGCGGAGTGGGAACTTTCAATGTGGATTTTTCCAAATTTCGCAGTGCTGATTTTAACAATGATGCTTGGGCTTGGTCTTTGCGTTTTTCTCAACCTTTCTCGACGGTTTATGCTATTTTTGCCGAAACCGGTGTTTTAGGTTTGCTGACATTCGTTTTTGTTTTACTTTATATTTTGGGTCACATATTTTCTTTATGGATGCGCAACAAAGCTGATCATTTTTTGAATCATTTTTCCGATAAAGAAGATTTTGACAAAATAGATTTCTTTTTGGCAGTGGCCGCCTGGTTGGTTTTGACTGTAGCCATGGCGTTTTCTTTTCATGGTCCGGTTTTGTGGTGGCTATGGTTTGTATTACTAGGTTTGATGACTGTCGGTTTGTCTTTTGTTAATCCGGACGTATTGACAGATTATGAATGGGAAATTAGCGACAATCCCCAATATAGTTTGTCTTTTTCTTTTGTATTGATAGTTATTATGGCCGGAATTACCATGGTGGGAGTTATTGGTGCCAGAATGTATGTGGCGGAAAAAGTTTACGCTCAAGCTTTGACTTCTCAAAATTATCAAGAAGCTCAAAACAATTTGACTAAAGCGCTCGGCCAAAGACCAAACTCTGATCTTTATCATGCTGCTTTGGCCCAGGTTTATTTGATGCAAGCCGTAACTTTGGCTTCCACTCCAAATCCTGATATGCAAACAATTTCCGGTTATGTGGCTGTAGCTGTAAACGAAGCCAAGAAAGCTACGGAAATTTCTCCAAAGTCGGTTGCTATTTGGGAAAATTTGGCGATTATGTATGAAAATGCCGCTTCGCTTGTTCCTGAAGCTCGTGAATGGGCTATCAAATCTTGGAAACAAGCCAGAGAATTGGAACCGACCAATCCGGTATTGGCTTGGCGTTTGGGTAACAACAACTTATTAGCCAACAAAAACGACGAGGCCTTGAAAAATTATAAAGAAGCCATAACTTTGAAAGCCGATTATTTGGATGCACATATGTCTCTTGCCAGAGTTTATGAAGCTCAAAATAAAGTCGGCGAGGCGGTTGATGTTTATAAAAACGCATTTAATCTAGGTTCTTCTAATGCGACATTTTTATTTGACTTTGGTCGTTTGCTTTATAATCGCAACAAAGATGAAGATAGAAATGATGCGGAAAAACTTTGGTTGGCGGCGGTTAAAATTCAACCGAATTATTCAAACGCTTTGTATTCTCTCGGCTTACTGTATGAAAACAAAGGAGATAAAACCACAGCTTTGCAATATTACTATAAAGTCAAAGATTTGAATCCTGATAACAAAGACATTATAGCCAAAATAAAAAGTTTGGTTGGCGCTCCGAAACCGGTTGAAACGGAAAAAAAGAAATAATAAATTTACAATTATGACCGACGGCTCAATCTTCAAAACTATAAACAAAATTTTCGGAATCAGTTTGATTGCGATGATTTTGGTATTGCCGATTTCCGTGTTGGCGGCTATGTCTTCCACCAATTATTATATTTATGCTGATTCGGTGGAGACAGGCGGAGGATTGAGCAGTGGCGGTGTCTACGATTTGGAAGACACTTTGGGCGAAGGAGTTATTTCGCAAACTTCTGGAGCAACATACAATATCAATGCCGGTTATCAAGCCATGGTATTGGGTTCGTTGTCTATGAATATAAGTAACAATTCCATAGATCTGGGAGATTTGAACGCTTCTTCCGTCAGTGTTGCCAGTACTACGGTGACCATAACTACTGACGCGCAAACAGGATATTCATTGTCTGTACAAAGTGTTAGCGGTTCCGGTTTAACCGCCGTTTCCGACGGTGAAGTTACTGCCGGACAAGAAGAATATGGTTTGGCGGTTGTTGGAACGGATGCGGTTACAACTACTGATCAAGGAATAATGGCGGGCTTGGTTTTGGCAAACAACGCCGGACCGGTTATCGGCCGACAATCCGAATTGGTTTTTAAAGCAGCTATAAGTCCGAGTACTCCTTCAGGGGCGAGAAGTCAGAGTATAACCGTTGGAGTTTCCGCAAATTTTTAAATATGAAGAAAATTATTTTTTTCATTATTTGCGCGTTGTTTCTCGGGTTTTTTTCAGAAGTCAAAGCGTTTACCGTTTCTCCGGTAAAACAAATAGTTACCCTGGAACAAGGTACGGGAAGAAATGTTAAAATCAAAATTCGCAATACGGAAAGATTAACGACAAAATATAAAATTTCCGTAGTTGGAGTGAAACAAGACGACCAAGGTTATCCGGTTTACGGCACGAACATAGAAGAAGCGGAAAAATGGGTTAGAAGCGAACAAGAAGTTTTGGAGATCGGTCCGGGAAAAGAAATTGAAGCGAGTTTTAAAATAAATATTCCCAAAGGGACTTATCCAGGATCTCATTATGTGGGGCTTAGTGCGGAACCGATGTTGTCGGGAGATGAAAATAAAAATTTTGTTGGCAAACTTATTTCTCTTTTATTGATAGAAGTTTCGGGTACGGTCAATGAAACTTTGAGCGTGATAAAATGGTCGGGTGAAAGAAATTTTTATTTAAGTTTGGAAAAGTTAAGACTAAATGTCGGTTTGAAAAACGATGGGAATACGGAGTTGCCTATAAAAGGAAAAATAAGATTATATAATTGGTTGGATAAAAAAACGGCTGAAGAAGATGTTTTTTTGGGGAATACCATTTTACCTCAAACCCAAAGAACAACAGAAGTCTTGTTGCCGGATATCAGCGGCTGGCGATTGCCGGGAGTTTATAGAGCACAGTTGGATTTGGTTTATGGACGCACGGAACAAAAACTTTCTGCGCAATATGCTTTTTGGTATGTGTCAATTTATTGGCTGATTGTTGCCGGATCTATTATTTTGGTTATTGGTTGGACTTTGGTTAAAAAAATAAAAAATAAAAAAGAACAAGAGAATCCGTTTAAAATTTAGTTTGCTTGTCGCTAAGTATATGAGTTTTTCAAGGGGGAGTAAAATCAAAATTGTTTTTTACATCGGGCTGATGATCGCGATAGTGTTTTTGTATAAAAATACGGCACAAACGGAAACACAGACGGGAAATATAAATGTAAATATGAATGTAGTTGGAAGCGGTACTCCTCCTGGTGGAGGAGGACCGTCGGTTTCAGAACCTC
>CAYWMO010000063.1:0-4147 GCA_964459625.1 uncultured Gammaproteobacteria bacterium
AGAAAATCCCGCTTTGCCCATTGTCGCTTATCTGCAAAACCAAGAAAATTCTTTTGTCAGTGAGATAGAAAACAACTATTGGTTACTCTCCCCTTTTGTCGTCGAAGTTCCTCTTGATAGAATTGCTTATCTTGACGAAAATTGGCGAGGTGAAGTGATGGCTGATTTTATTTTGCATTTCAAAAACACAACGGATAAGATTTTTATCGAACCCATAAATATTTTTTCTCTGCCTGAATATATTAAAAAAATTTGCGCGGATATGGAAAAGTACAATCCGCAAGAAAGAAAAGCTTTGGATCAAATAATAGTACATTTGCAAAAAAACTTTTTCCCGATTTATCACCAAATACCGATGGCTTTTTGTCACGGTGATTATCATCCCATCAACATCATCTGGGGTGAAAAAGAAATCAAAGGCGTGATAGATTGGGAATTTTGCGGTTTCAAACCGGAAATGTATGATGTCGCCAATATGATAGGCTGTCTCGGTATGGAACACCCAGACACTTTGAACAAAAAAATAGTTTTGAATTTCTTGCAAAAATTCCAACAAGCTCACATATTTTCTCCTTTGAGCTGGCAATATTTTGTTGATCTTACTATCGCTTTGCGTTTTGCGTGGCTATCCGAATGGTTGCGTAAAAAAGACACGGAAATGACGGAGCTGGAAATAGATTATTTATTTCTTCTTTTGGATAACAAAGATGCTTTGGAAAAAAATTGGAAAATAAAATAAAAAACCGCCGGTAAGGCGATTTTTTAAATAGTTTTAATTATTATTTGATTTTAATTTTTTCTCTCAGGTTCATCACCGGTTTTTCAAAAAATCTATACAACAAAAAAGACAAACTAATAGTTAAGGTCCAAAAGACAACAAATTTAAAATAGGCTTCGCTGTTGGTGGCTGACGCGGCCAAACCGGAAGAAACAAAAATTTTGGGCAATAACCACTGTCGGACAACGGTCAAATTGACCAGATACATAGAATAGGAAATAACACTGACAAAAGTAACAACTTTTACCAACCAGCCATATTTGCACGTTTTTAATTCCGACAAAAAAGGCAAGAATAGCAAGACGGTCAAAGATTCAAAACCATATTGCCAAACCGCGTTAAAACCCACGGAAGTAAACATATGCGAATAAATCGATAAAGCGACCAACGAAATAAAACCAGCCGTCAAACAAACTTTTTTATATTTATTCCATAGTTCGTGATAAAAAAAATACAAATAAGCTCAGATATCCCCATACATCAAACCGTCCAATCGATAGATGACAACTTTACGATAATTGGCATCCCAATCTTCCACACCTATTCCCAGATTAAAACTGGCCCATCTCAACAAAAAAGGTCCTGCCAAAAAAATCAAAGCAGAATAAAGGACGGCTGTTTTTTTATCTTTAACCAGTTTAAAAAGAATAAAACACAACACGGGAAACAACAAATAAAACCATTCTTCTACGCACAAACTCCAGGCCTCGGGAAAAAAAGCGGGATGGGCGCTTACCCAATTTTGCAAGAACAACAGATATTGACCGAATTTTTCCGGAAAATTTTCATAGATTGAATGGTGTTTTATTGCCAAGAAAAAAAGTACGAGAAAATAATTCGGCAAAGTTCGAAACCATCTGCGAATCCAAAAATTAAACAGGTTTTTCAAATTCCATTCTTGGCGAATTATCAATTTCAACAAAATACCACCAATGAGAAAACCGCTCAAAACAAAAAAAATAGAGACTCCGTCAACCCCGGGCCAATTGGAAGAAAAAAAAGTAAACACTTTTCGCGGCAAAAGTATAATCCCGTGGCTCAATACCACCAAAATTATCGCCACCGCGCGCAAAATATCCAAACCAAAAACTCTTTGAGATTTTTCTTGACTATTTTCCATAAACTAAATAACGAATTTAGTATACCACAATATTGCCGATTTCCGCCAAAAGTTCGGAAAATTTTTCCATACCTTTTATTTTTTCCGGCGGTAAAATAGTTTGCGCCAAAACTTCGGCGTTTTCCAAACCGTCAGCCAACAATCTTTTTCCGCCTTCGGCCAATTTGACATAACTTACTCTGGCATCAACTTCACTTTCCTCTCTTTCCACTAAACCGATTTTTTCCATAGGTAACAATTGACGAGTAATACCGGAAGCGGTTAATCCGATTTTTTCCGCCAAATCTACACGACGCATTTTTTGATCCGGCGATTGGCTGAGATGAACAAGAATCAAAAAGTCTGCAAATCCCAAACCATAAAAACTAAGACGGTTATCAAAACGACGAGCCGCTACGGTCTTGGCTTTGGATAAATTAATAAAAAACTGCAAAGAAGGACTGATATTTGTTGTCATAAAATAAAAATTAATTGACTAATACTTGATATGTCAAGTATATATCCCCTGCTTTTTATTGTCAACTCCTACAACATTTGGCTTTAGCAAGCCAAATTAAACCATTGACAAAAAGACAAAAATGTGCTATAATACTTTGTTGTTTTCGCACCTTAAAATCTTTAATAGCAGGAGAAGAACCATGAAAAGAGAAATTATCACCATTATTTGTATTCTCGTCGCTTCCTTAGTATTTGTTTACATCGTAGGAGGATTCTACTACGGCCACAAAACCATCTACAACGATTACAACCTGAGGGTGGCAAAAAACCAGTTCGAGAGTATCGACTGGAAAAAAATCTGCAGTCTCGAAGAAAAAGAGATCGGAGGAATTACCTCTTACAGTTTCGACTGTGGAGGTAAATTTGATGAAGAATCGGAGAAATTCAAAGAAGCGGTTAACGATTTCGTTGCCAGAACACCCGGACTTGTAACCTTAAAACTCTATACCAGATTATCAAATCAGGTGTGGAACGAAGCGCGGATGGAGCCGATTTCCATCTGGGCCTTCGACTCTCTTTGGATGTTTCAATAATCAAGGTTTCTCCTTTTTTTTCACAGCCGCGCGTTTTGTCGCGGCTTTTTTTATTTTTAATTATAAAAAACCGGTAAGCATTGCTTACCGGCAGGATAGACCTTGGAGAAAAGTCAAAACTCAAAAGTTTTAGCTTCTCCTTTTTCAACAAGATCTTTTTTGATCCTGTCAATCATAGAGAAATTTAAAACTTTCAAAGTCTCATTCTTTTCTTCATTCACCCCGACATAGGGGTAAAAAACGATGCTTGGTTTGAAAAACTCCATAATAAGAGCTCCCCAAATCCACTTCAACAATTTTTCTGTAAAATCCGCAGCCTCAGCCTCTGTTTCAAAAGCGGCCAGATATGAAAACAGAGTTGCGAATTTTCCTTTGGGACCGTAAGAAATTATCAAAGAAAAATTTACACTATCTCCTTTACAGATATGAAATTCCAGATCTGAAGGAGATGTAAGAATGGCAATCATAGCCGTTAACGAAATGTCCCAACTTTTTTCTGCTTTTTTCATTTTTTCCTCCTTAGAATAAAAAGAGCTAACATAAGATTATAACACATAATTTAACTTTTGGCAAGGGTGTTGAAAGTCGTTCGTTTTTCGGCTATACTATAAATAGTTAAAAACAAAAATATGACCAAATTTATCAAAGTTTTTCTCTTTATTTACAACTTCATTTTTATTTTGTTTTTGGTTTCCAATATTTTTGATTTTGATTTTGGTTGGCATTTACGATTCGGCAAAGAATGGTTCGAAAACGGATTTTTCCCTTATGTTGACGGCTATACCTACCCTCATCTGGGTCAACTTTGGGTCAACCACGAATGGGGCGGAGATCTGTTGTATTGGATAATTTATAAAAATATCGGTTATTATCCCCTGGTTCTCGCAATCCCCTTTTTGGTTTTGGGAGGATTTTGGATAGCGCAAAAAGCTTACGGCAAATACGGTTTGGAAGCGGCATTGGTAACGACTTTTTTGATTTGGGCCGATTATCATATCTTTGCTCCTCGTCTAGCCATGTTTTCTTTGGTATTTTTCTCCGTCTTTTTATACACACTGCAAAATATTGAAAAAACCAAACTTTATCGTCTTTGGCCGCTTTTCTTTTGGCTTTGGGCTTTTTTGCACGGAAGTTTTACTTTGGGATTTATCGTTATCGGAATTTATTTTACGGGTAATTTGTTAAATTGTTTTTTTCAAAAATATTATCCTGCTTTGG
>CAYWMO010000064.1:0-4088 GCA_964459625.1 uncultured Gammaproteobacteria bacterium
CATAATCGGGGTGGGGAAGGGTAATGATATTTAATTTTACGTCTTCGGTTTTTCGCAAGATGCGCCTGTTTTCGCTGTTTAATTCAAATTTATCCAAATTTATGCGCACGCTCCTGGTTTGTGTCATCTTTCCTTTTCCTAAACGCGTAAAAACAAAACCGTCATTGTATAAAGCGGAAATATTTTTGAGAGAAAAATCGGAAATGGTTTTATTGTCCCAAGATAAATAACCGTCCATATTAGTTCATAGCTAGCCAAACGGCGATGATAACAAAAAATAAATGGATAAGCCAAAAACGCATTACTATTCTTTCTTCGCTCCAACCCTTAAATTCTAAATGGTGGTGTAGGGGAGACATTTTAAACAAGCGACGACCCAAGAATCTGCGGAAAAATACTTGAAAGATAACTGAAAAAGCTTCGATATAAAAGATAAATCCCAAAACAGGCAAAAGGATAGTTTTGTTGATAGCGATAACATTAATAGCCAATAGCGCCCCCAAGCCCAGAGTGCCGACATCACCCATCTGAAAACGAGCCGGTTTAATATTGAAGTAGGTATAAGCCAATAGAGCACCTACAACGGTCGCGTTGAGTAAAGTAAAAGCGGCTCTACCCTCTATCCAAGAAATGGCGGTTAATCCGGAAAAAGTTATTAGCAAAGATCCTCCGGCCAAACCGTCTAGTCCGTCGGCTATATTCACGGCATTAGCGGTAAACATTACCAATAAAATCACCAGAGGTATTATCCACCAATTTAAAGAAATTATACCGTCAAAAGGAATCCATAGTGTGTGCCATTGAGCGCCGAGTTTGAAATATATCCACCAAGCGGTTATGGCGCCGGCCAAAAATTGTAAAAGTAATTTTTCATGAACCAAGACGCCTTTTCCCGGATGAGATCCCAAAGGGGCGGTGCTGCGTTCAAAAAAAGTCCAAGGTAAAGTCAATAAATACCATAAACGCATATACCATTTTTTATGAACTTTTATTAATGTCAAAGTCATGGGCAAAGTGCGACTGCGTCTTTTTTTGCCGAAAATATTCAATAAATCGTCGGCTGCACCCAAAAACGCGGAAATACTCATCACACCTATCGGTACATAAGTATATTTTCGTTCCCAGTTAAAAAACAAAGTTATAACCGTAACTACTGCAATGACCAATAAGCCACCCATAATCGGAGTGCCTATTTTGAACATTCTTTCTCCGCCGCGCAAAGTAAAATCAAAATCTCCTCGTCGAGTGATTTGCATTTTTAAAAGTAAACGTACCAATACGGGCGCCAACAAAAACGCCCCAGTGGCTGCGGCAATAATATAAAGCAGTGCTTGTTGTAATAAATCCGGTGAAAAGGGGAGACAAGACATCATAACGGAAATTTAAAATTTAATATTTTATTAAAATTTAAGGCGACGGATCTCAAAGACCTTGGCGTTTTTTGCTTCCAAATAAGTTTCGTTGTTCTCATTTATAGTGCCGAACTCAATCCACTCCTGGTTTAGTAGAGGTTCGTTTGGTTTGATAATGCGAATTTCACCGCGGGCTACGCCGTGATCATATTTTCCTTCCATACTCCAAGCGCGAGCATGAACATATTTTACTGTTTGTCCGTCATTATCGGTAATCAAAACTATATGATTGCGATTTTTTTGCGGGCCGGTTTCAAGCATTACTAACAAATCTCCCGGAGCGATTTCTTTGAGAGATTCTATTTTTTTTGTATTTTGATCGGAAGCATATTTTTTTACCGACATATTTTCTATCGGTCGGAGCCAACAGATCAAATAACGAAAATAATTTTTGAGCGGTACAAAATAAAATTTATTGGCAATGTCTATTTTTCTAGTTTCCTGAAAATGTTCGCGTAAGATATGACTGACAAAACCGGAACAGTCTACCCCAAGGCCGTTATCAACTAAAAACTTTTTTACACATTCCTCCGGAGGATCATAGGTTTCTTGATTGGACAAATCGGAAATCAAACATTTACCTTCACAATTAAACAATCCATGATGGTATTGTATGGAAATTATTTTTGCTTCCTCCACAATTTCTTGTGGCAGGCCTTTGCCGATTAATACGCGTAATTGAGCTCTTTGTTTGGCGCGAGAATTTATAAAATAAGGACAACGAACATTGGCAATATCGTCAAAAGGTAGAGATAAGTATTGTTTAATGAGTTTTTCAGCGTTTGGCGACAACATAAGGCAATATTTTTTTACCGAAATCGTTTAATTTTTTTTCGTTTTTCATGATTCCGCGAAGACACTGAACACGTAATAGATCCGCACCTGTTTTTTCATTGTCGTATTTGATAAAATTAAAATCCTTATTTTTCTCCGGAGTTTTCAACTTGGAGATTTTATTAGTAATGCGTTGAATAATTTGCGCCCCGGAGGTTATTTTGGTCAAAGTGTACTTGCGATTTGGAATTTTTAACAGAGCGCCGACATGAGCTTCAAAAGTCGTTAAACCGCGATTGTTGCCGATAATTTTTTGCAACTGTGATTCAAAAGTAGTGCTCGCCGGTTGTCTGGCGTTGATTTCTATCAAAAAAAGATTTCCCGTTTTTTTATCTAAAACCGTATCTATTCCGAAAAGACCGCGCCATTTGATTTTGATCATTTTTTTTCCGACTGCTCTGGCTATTTTATTATATTGCGTCTTCTGTTTTACAGTTAAAGTTTTTTGAGGATAAGACCAATCGTTACCGATGGTCGCGAAAGGGTTATCGGTAAAAGGAGACAATCCCGTAATTTGAAAATTTATATTTCCAATAAGTATTTTATCATCCAAAACGCAATTGTTATTGGTAAAAAAAGGGCCGTCTATAAAATCACTTATTCTGATTTCTCTATTTGGAAATTTAGAAGTTATTTCAGATAGTTGTTTTTTGGAACGAATCAAAAAAGTCCCGCTTCCGGTGTGTGCTCGGTTAAATTGTAAAATAAATTTTTTCCCTTTCCATTGTAAATCCTTACCCAAAACTATTTGAGTGTTGGGTAAATATTTTTTCAAATTTCCTAAAAATTTAACTTGACTTATTTTTTCTTCTACCATGGCGGCGGAAACAGCGTCGGGATTTATCAATTTCCAACCGCGGGAACGGCAAAAAGCTTCTATCTGAGGAGTGTTTTTGAAAACCATGACAAAATCCTTCTTTTTGATAAGTTTTTGAGTTTCGGGACGATTTAGCAGTTCCAAAGTATCCAATTGTTTTTTTTCGGCAATAACTTTGATCTGTTGCGGATATTTGTCTTTTAATTCTACAAATAACGGGGAATAATTGGTAATAATTTGGTAATTTTTTATTAAAGAATCAAGTCCGGCGGTAGCTCGTTCCAAATCACGACAAACATAAAAAATACGGCCGGTTCCGATCGTTTTTTTAATGGCTTTGACGTATTCGGTTGCGTTATCCATGTTTTTCTTTTATAATGATTATAATACGCCAATTTTAAAAAAAATTCAAGTTATGAACGAATTGTATAAGGAGTTGAAAAAATACGGAGAAGTAAAGCCAAAAGCGTCATTATCAAAATACACCACTTTTCGTATAGGCGGACAAGCGGAGTTTTTGGTTGAGATAAAAAAAACAGAGCTTTTGATCGGGCTTTTAGATTTTTTAAATTCGCAAGAAGTTGATTTTTTTGTCTTGGGCGGAGGGTCAAATATTTTATGGACTGATCAAAATTTTGGCGGAGTTGTGATAAAAATAAGTACTCCCGGTTTGGAATTAAAAGACGATATTATTGAAGTCGAAGCTGGGGTTTTATTGGCTACAACAGTTAGTTTGGCGACTAAAAATGAATTGAGCGGTTTGGAATGGGCGGCCGGTATTCCCGGTACTATTGGTGGTGCGGTTCGGGGTAATGCTGGTTCTATGGGAAAGAGTATGGGAGATAGTATACAAAAAGTGTTCGTTTGGATTGATGGTGAAGTCGTAGAGTATTCCAAGGAAGATTGTAAATTTGGTTATCGTGAAAGCTTTTTTAAAAAGAGGAAAAATGCAGTTGTACTGAAAGCGGTTTTAAAATTGGAAAAAAAAGATACCTTAGAATGGCTTAGCTCTTTCATTGAGTTTT
>CAYWMO010000065.1:0-4026 GCA_964459625.1 uncultured Gammaproteobacteria bacterium
GCTCGCACATGTTCGTCCAATTGATCCATATACTGATGAGCCATTGTCAAATCCAAACGATATTTACGAGCTTCAGAAAGAATGTTAGAAAAACTCTCCGTGGCAAAATTTTGAAATTCATCAACGTATAAAAAGAAATCCTTACGATCTTTTTCTGGTAAATCCACACGTTCCATGGCAGAAAGCTGAATCTTGGTAATAAGCATACCGCCGAGCAATCGAGAATTGTCTTCACCGATACGCCCTTTGGAAAGATTCATAATAAAAATTTTTTTACTGTCCATGATATCTCGAATATCTATTTTACTTTTTACTTGCGCGACAATATTACGGATAACGGAAGCGGACAAAAACTGACCGATTTTATTTTGGATAGGAGCCACGGCTTCTTGTTTATATCTATCATTATAACCGGCAAATTCGGATTGCCAAAAAGCCTTCACTACCGGATCTTTGAGATTGGCAACGATACGATTACGATATTCATCGTCGGCCAACATACGATTGATACCAAGTAGTGTAGTTCCGGGATATTCGAGAAGTGCTAAGATGGTATTATTTAAAATATATTCCATGCGCGAACTCCACATATCCACCCAAATCTTTTTGAACACACCCATAAGACCGCTGGCCACCAGGTGCTTGTGTTCGGCGCGTACTGTTTCAAAAATATTAAAACCGACCGGAAAATCTATGTCCGCCGGGTTAAAATAAACCACATCATTGATACGACGAGGAGGAATATAATTAATAATCTTCTCCGCGAAATCACCGTGCGGATCTACAACACCAACACCATGTCCGGCATAAATATCGTTGAGGACCATATTTTCCATAAGTGTGGTTTTACCCATACCTGTCTTTCCAACGACATACATGTGACGACGGCGATCGTCGGTTTTGACGCCAAATTTACGCATTTGATTGCGAAAATTGGTGGCGGCAAAATAGTTAACATCCGGAGATGCGTAATACTCCGGCTCTTTTTTTTCCTCCTCTGGATTGTCCCAAAAATTATCACTCATTTTTATAAAATCTAACTTGACGGTATTATACCACAAATTCGTTTACACTAAAAGAAGTCAGGCCTTTTGATATTTTCTTGTCTAAAAGCCGTTTTATTTAAATTTAAATTCAAAATATTGGTCATTTCCGGAGCTGAAACCGCCACTTCCAACGCATATCTCAAACCCGGTAAATCTTTCAAATCATACCCCTTTTTCAGGGCTTTTTTATAAAGATTAAGTAAATCTAATTTTCCCTCTTCTGTTAATTCTCGATAGAAATCTTTGTCTTTTTCCGTTATCAGATTGTTTTCGCTCTTCCTATCGTAAAGATTGTCTATAAATCTTTTTAATTTTCCCGGTCCGGCGTTATAAGCTACCAAAGCCAGAGACCATTGTCCAAACATTTTGTGATAATCCGCCAATATCTGCATCGCGATTTCGGCATTTTTGACATTGTCTTTTCTTTCATCTTGTTCCGGGTCGTCCTTATTCACTTTTAAACCATATTCTTCCGCAGTAGCTGAAATTATTTGAAAAATTCCCAAAGCGTCTTTTTTTGATTTAGCTTCATTGTCTCCTCCACTTTCGACAGACAACATTCCCATGGCTATATCGTAAGGAACGCCGTATTTTTCAGCCGCACCCATCACGGCAATCAATAAATTTTTTCTGTATTCTTCGTTTGATAAAACTTTGGCAAAGTGTTTGTCGGCAAAAAATTCTTGATCCGCAAATTTCACTTTGTAAACCTTGTCGCGGTATTCTTTCAAAATTTTATTCAATTCTTTCAAGGCCTTTTCCGGATCTTCTTTGGCATACGGAGAATTGAAAGATTTTTTAATTTCCTCTTTCAAAAAATGACTGTTAAAATTTTTTTCCAATTCGTCTTTGTAGTTTTCCACATCGACCTCTTCCGTTTTTTGTTTTTCACTCTTTTCTTCTTTGTCCAACATCACTCCGGCGGCAATACCTCCGGCCAAAATAATCGGCGCGGCCTTTTTTAAAATTTTTTTGAATAAATTGTCTTCCGGATTATATCCTGGTTTTTCCGCCATATGTTAACTGTTAACCATTTTGAAAAGATGATCACGAACCAACGCCCACGCAGCCAAGGTCTGACCGTCCCAAATTTTACCGTCTATTATCATTTGTTCCAATTCATCCACTCGACGATAAATGATTTCCATTTCTCCACTATCATCTTCTTTTTGCGGTTGGTCTATCTGTTTGAGATCTGTTCCTAAAAATAGATGTGTTTCATCCTTACCTACACCTTTAAAACTGCAAAAATTACCCAATTTTATCAAATCCCCGCCTTTATAACCGGTTTCTTCAAACAGTTCACGTTTAGCGCCTTCCGATGGCGCTTCGTTTTCTTGCAACTGTCCGCAAGGAAACTCAATGCTTTCTCTATCTTGCAAATAACGATATTGATTAACCAAAACAACCCGACCGTCATCAAGCACCGGCACAATCATCGCGCTGTTGTTTGTTTGCACATAAAAATAATCTCCGTATGTTCCGTCTTCTTTTTCAAATTTATCATGTTTGTATGTCCACCAAGGATTCGTATGAATTATTTCTTCGTCCGTTTTTTTGATTTTACGCATAAATTAAAATAATTTTATCAATTCCTCCGGTTTTATATCCCCGGGATTTTTAATTATAGAATGTACCGATCCCCCGCCATCGCCATCGTATCGCGGCAAGATGTGCCAATGTGTGTGAGAAACAACTTGTCCGGCAACAGGTCTGTCGTTCATCGCAATATTCATTCCGTCGGGTTTGAGTACTTCCTCCACTCTTTTGGCGACTTTGTAAACCGCAGCCATCAAAAAATCCCATTCTTCAGGTGTAAATTCATCAAGATTTTCCAAATGTTTTTTTGGAATCACAACCGTGTGACCTTTGGCATGAGGAAAAATATCCAAAAACGCCAAAGCATAATCGTCTTCATAGATTTTATGGCATGGAATCTCGCCGAAAGAGATTTTACAAAAAATACAGGACATAGTTTTATAAATTATATATTTTTAATCTTCATCATCATAAAAATCATCATCAAAATTATTGTCAAAATCTCCATCTTCTTCGTGAGTTCTATCGTGTTCTTCTTGGTTCGGAAAAACCCATAGATTCGAAGGGTGATTGTCTAATTTATTTCGATTTTTATGATGAACAACTTCTTCTGGATCTAATTGTCTACCAAGTTTTTTCTCAGCAACCCAACGGTGAACTAATTTGTTTGAATCTTTAAATCTCTCATAACCATTGTCATCAATATAAATACTTTCTTTTCTAGGTTCTTTGTAATCATTAAAAATTTCTAACTTTTGAGAATTGTGCTGATTGTAATTCCTTCTTGATCCTCGTTTACGAAAACCACCACTAAATAACCTTTGTAAAAAAATGATAATAATTTCAAAAACTAAAATAAACACAATTATTGGAAAAAATACTTTAAATATTCCCCAAACTGATGGCCACATTCCTTTAAATATTTCTATTAGTCCTGGTAAATCAACGAAAGTCATAATAAACTCGTTTAATTTTCTTCAATAAACTTCTCAAACGACCGATCAAATGTTTTTTCTGCTTCTTTACTAAAACAACATGCTGGCAATTCTTTGTGTTTCAAATGGTATTTTAAACATTCACAACAAACCCCCTTTCGCGGACAACCCTCATAGGTACAAGGACACGTTCTCGCATTTTTATCTTTTTGACATTGCATATTATAAATTTTTAAACATCACCACAAAACCGCCTTCTTCACTAAATCCATTTTTGGTATGAAATTTATAAGCCGGAGACTTCTTCTTTACCCAAAGCGAAATTGATTTTGTTTTAATCTTTTTCAATTCTCTAAAAACATATGAAGTGAGTTTTTTGCCCAATCCTTGTTTTTGATATTTAGGATCAATAACTATTTCTTCCAACATTGCTTGTTTGCCATCAGCCCAAAAAGATAAACTACAAATAGCAAAACCAAGTATTTTTCCTTTTTCTTCCAATACAT
>CAYWMO010000066.1:0-4018 GCA_964459625.1 uncultured Gammaproteobacteria bacterium
GAGTATTTGGATTCAGGAATAAACGATTCTCCAATCAAAAGCATGTTGAAAAAAATGTTTGCAAAAGTTACTAAAAAATATTCTTCCGGAAATAAAACTGTAGACAGTAGTAATCCCGGAACCGCCAGCAGTTTAGGTATTAAAATTCGTCCGCCGGTTATCGCGGCTCCGGTAAAAATGTCAAAAACCGATTGTGATATTAAAATAGATTTGTGCAAAAAAACTGCGGGTGACAATAAAGCCGGATGTGAGGCGGATAAAGTTTGTAATTCTTTCGTACTCAATCAAATGAGTGTGACAGGGGATAATGTCACTGGCAAAGAAACGACAATGTCTTCCGGTCAACCGCTCATCGTGCGCTTTTACGCCTGGGCTGATCCGGCGCAAATGCCTGTTCGCAGAATTTGGGTAAAGAAAAATACGACTGATTCCGATTTTGTGAAAGTAGATGCGGAAAGTATAGGTAATCGCAAACCTAAATGCGCGGCTGTAGGATATTGCACGGGAGGTAGTGGAACCAATTGGTCTGATGCTGATAATTATAAATACCAAATACCTTGCGATGGCAACTGGGATTGTGTATTTTATAACAATTCCACCGCCAATCTGGTCAAAGGCACTTGTCAACCAATAAATAATAGCTCTGATGAAGATCCGGAAGGTTTTGGTAATATCAAAGGCCAAGGTTGTCGCGCTGATTATTATGAATTTTATCTCAATGTCGCCAATACAGGTAATTACAAACCAGCTGTTCAAGTGTTGGATAATTGGGGGTGGTGTACGGGAAATTGTGATTCGAATATGAATCCTAATTATACGGGTAATGGATGTTATGCTGAACTTTCCTCATCTCAAAATGATTGTAGGTCTAATATTGGTGAAGCCTGGAAAGAATATAATGGAAGTGTTTTGGTAAAGTAAGATATTAGGAAATTGGGATATTAAGATATTTAAAAAACGGAATAAAAAAGAGCCGGGGCAAGTGCCTCGGCTCGAATGTTCTTGTATGTGTTTGAATAGGAATTCGGAGTCCGGAATCAGAATCATTGAATTTTTTTAAAAACAGTTTCTGTGCTAGGATCTCCGTTTTTTAAGGTTTCTTCTCTAATGAGGTTTTCACCGGTTTTCTTCAGGGTATAGTTTCTATAAGCTTCTTCATCCCAGATGGTAATGGGAAGCTCTAGTCCATACCACTTTTGTACTCCGGAGTATCCCTGAGTCCATTCCAAAGCGAATTCGAAATCTTCTTCTCTGGGAGTAACCGTTACAGTTATGGCGTATCCTTCAATGTTAACACTGATCCAGTTACCGACAAGTGTCTGTGCCTCTGCGAATTTTTCAGGATACTTTTGATCAGCGAGAATCTGGTCATCATCAGTCGGTTCTTCATCAACCAGACCATCATCATCCGGCGTCTCCTCAGTGAGATCGTCGGTAGGCTCGGAATCAGTCGTGTCATCAACCGGTTCGACGTCATTGTCTACCGGTTCGTTATCGTCTACGACGACATGGTCGGTGTCTATGGGGTCATCCGGACCCTCACCACCGCAGGAAACAAAGGCCATCATCGCAACCGCGACGAAGAAGGTAATCGTAAAGATTTTTTTCATGGTAGGTCTCCCTATGTTGTTTTTGTTGGTAATAAATAATGATAAAGGAAAATAGCTGGGTGAAAAGAAAAAAGTAAATTTGGTCTCTCAGTTCAATCGTCTGCTTTATATATTACTTTATGGACGTTAACAACTTATAAACTTCTTTATACTTTTCTCTTTTTACCCAACTAAATATTCAATATCAAATATTTAATATCAACTTTTCGATAAACACATACATTGTAAAGAGCGTTTTAGTGCTTTTATTTTAGCCCAATTCTTGGCACTAAACAATATATAATAGCACAAAACAGGGAAGTTGTCAAGGGGGTTTTTAAATATTTTGGCTAATATTAGCCAAAAAGATATTTACTGCATGGCTAACCTTAGCCAAAATTTAATATTTTACAACTTTATTTACCTCTATTAAATTCTCCGCCAAGGCGGCGATCGGCTTTGCCGGATTTAACGAGGTAAACTTTAGAAACTTTATAAACCTGCCTACCGGCAGGCAGGCTTTATGAACCGGTTTTTTGCCTTGCAAAAAACCAAAGTTTACTGTAAAATTACAAAAAAAGAGATTCCGACAGTAGTTCGGGAATCTTTTGTGTATTTTTCTATATATTATGCGCGATTTAGCCAAGGCCTACGAGCCAAAACAATTTGAAGACAATATTTATAAAAAATGGGAAGATAGCGGTTTTTTTAATCCTGATGTTTGTATTCAAAAAGGTGTTTGTAAGAAAAATGCTCCGGCTTACAGTATTGTTTTACCACCGCCCAACGTTACCGGAACACTTCACATGGGTCATGCGGCCATGCTCGCAATTGAAGATGTTTTGGTTCGTTATCATAGGATGAAAGGCGATAAAACGCTTTGGCTTCCCGGAACCGATCATGCAGCCATAGCCACTCAAACCAAAGTGGAAAAACTTTTGATGGAAAAAGGAATAAAAGAACCCAAAGTTGAATTGGGGAGAGAAAAATTTTTGAATGAAGTAAATAAATTTGCTCAACAATCGCACGATACCATAGTAAACCAAAGCAAAAAAATGGGATCAAGTCTGGATTGGAGTCGCGAAGCTTTTACCTTGGATCACAAAAGAAGTTTGGCTGTGCGCACGGTATTTAAAAAAATGTATGATGATGAATTGATTTACCGCGGCTATCGTATCGTAAATTGGTGTCCTCGCTGTCATAGTACTTTGGCTGACGATGAAGTTGAATATAAAGAACAGTCTGCTAAGTTTTATACTTTCAAATACGCTGATAATTTTCCAATTGCAATCTCCACCACCAGACCGGAAACTAAACTAGGAGACACGGCTATTGCAGTTAATCCGGAAGATGTTAGATATAAACAATATATCGGTCAAACTTTTGAAGTAAAAAGATTTGCGAACGGTTCGGATTTAAAAATAAAAGTCATAGCCGACGAAGCGGTAGATATGGCTTTTGGTACCGGCGTATTGGGTGTAACTCCGGCGCATAGTAAAGTTGATTATGATATGGCAATTAAAAATAATTTGCCAATTATTAAAATTATAGACGAAGACGGTAAAATGACAGATAAAGCCGGAAAAGATTATGCGGGTTTGACTGTAAGAGAAGCGAGAAAAAAAGTGGTGGAAAATTTGGTCGCAGAGGGTTTGATGATAGAAGAAAAAGATATTCCGAATAATTTGTCCGTTTGTTATCGTTGTGAAACCCCGATAGAACCAATTCCTTCCGACCAGTGGTTTGTGGCGGTAAACAAAAAATTCAAATTTAAAGGTAAAAAAATAAAAGGTATAGAACCGGGAAACGAAGTGACTCTCAAAGAATTGATGCTCAAAGTCGTAGAAAACAAACAAATAGAAATAATTCCGGATAGATTTGAAAAAGTATATTTCAATTGGATCAAAAACCTCAACGATTGGTGTATTTCCCGTCAGATTTGGTACGGGCACCAAATACCGGTGTGGTACAAAGGAAAAAGAGTCAAAGTCGGTGTAGAAGCTCCGAAAGAAGATGGTTGGACACAAGATCCTGATACTCTGGACACCTGGTTTAGTTCGGGACTTTGGACTTTTTCTACTTTGGGATATCCTGAAAAAACCGCTGATTTCAAAAATTTTCATCCGACCAGTGTTTTGGAAACCGGTTATGATATTTTGTTTTTTTGGATTGCACGCATGATTTTGATGACCACATATGCGTTGGGGGATATTCCGTTTGAAAAAGTTTATTTGCACGGCATGGTTCGCGATGATCAAGGCAGGAAAATGAGTAAATCTCTGGGTAATGTTATAGACCCGCTCACAATGATAGAAAAATACGGAACCGACGCTACTCGATTGTCTTTGCTTTTGGGCACGACTCCTGGAAACGACATTAAATTGTCGGAGGAAAAAATCGCCGGTTTCCGTAATTTTACCAATAAGTTG
>CAYWMO010000067.1:0-3943 GCA_964459625.1 uncultured Gammaproteobacteria bacterium
TTAACACCGATTTTATCGCGTTCTTTTTTTAACCAACCGTCTCCACTACTCATCACCGTAATTTCATAATTTTTATTTTTAAAATAATTACAAAGATCGGCTACGTGTGTTTGCGCACCTCCGGCTTCGGACTTGGTGATAAGATAAAGTATTTTCATTTTTGTCACATTATAAACGGCGAACCGACCGCAATTATTTTATAACCGCTCTTTACCAAATTTTCATATTCATGTTGCAACATTCTGCGTCCGTCTATGATTATCGGTTTTGATGTTTGTTGCAAAAGATATTTTGATAAACCTCTGAACTGAGACCAATCAGTGGCTATTATCACCACATCAGCTCCATTTTCAAACGCTTTTTCATCGCTTTCCGCATAAGTTATTTTTTCCGTCGCCGGAAAAACTTTTTTAAAATTATCCACGGCCGCGGGATCAAACAGGACGATTTTACCGACTTCTTTGTCCAATAGTTTTTGCACAATCAACAAAGACGGACTGTTTCGAATGTCGTTGGTGTCTCTTTTGAAGGCTAATCCGAAAATAACAACATTTTTACCTTTCCAATCCACTCCCGCTTCAATTTCCGCTCTGTCTAAAAGCAAATTTAACTGTCTTTTGTTAGCGGAATAAACTTCGTCGATAAACACGGTATTTTTTCCAACATTTTTCAATTGAAATGATAACGAACGGGAATCTTTTATAAAACAACTTCCACCGGCATACAAACTATCATAAAAACCCCATTCTCCTATCCGCGCGTCGGTACTTAAAATTTTTCTTATATTTTCAAACTTGATTCCCTCAAAAGATTCACAGGTCCTACCAACCACGTCAAAACAAACCATTAATTTGTTAAACAAACAAAAATTAGCTAACAATTTCCCGGCAGCCGCTTCTTTGGGGTTGACTTCGATATAGTACACCGATGGAGAATCATAAAAACGTTGATAAATTTTTCTGGCTATTTCAAAATCTTTTTCAGATTCGGCACCAACGACTATTCTATCGGGTTTAAGTGAACCTTCTATAGCTTTTCCTTCAACCAAAAATTCCGGATTGGAAACAACACCAAAATTTATAACGCCGTATGAAGATAGTATTTCTTTCGTTTTTAAAACCATTTCCACTGGTACGGTGCTTTTGTTGATAATAATAAAATAATTTGTTTGTCGTCCTTGATTTCGAGCGACCAATTTTCCCGCCATTTTATTGATAGCGTCAAAATAATAAGATAAATCACTTTCTCCGGTTTCTCCGATTTCCGGCGTCGGCAAACACATAAACACTGCGTTCATTTCGTCAAAAAACTTTTCAACCTCCTCATAATCGGAAGTAAATTTTATTCTTTGTTTATTTCTGATTAAAATGTCTCCAAGTCCTTTTTCAAAAAGACAATTTTCTATTTCTTCCATATTTTGCGAACCCAATGCTTTGATTTTGGCTTTATCTATATCATAAACCAAAACATCATGCCCACTGTCCGCCGATATCGCCGCGCTGCAAGCACCGACAAAACCGGCTCCGATGTACAAAATTTTCATAGTTGTAAAATGATAAAAAGGATGCTATATTTACCAAAGATTGTCTGAGAAATTATATCAAAAAAAATAACAAATTGAAAGGTGTTCAAAATTATGTCAAATAAGCCAAAAATATTACATCTTATTACAGGGCTAGAGTTAGGGGGTGCCGAACAGATGATGTTTCAAACATTGCCTAAAATGAAAAGATTCACTCATGTTGTATGTTCTCTGACTACACAGGGCATGTTCGGAGAAAAAATGGAAAAAGAAGGTATCAAAGTATATTCTCTGATTTCAGGTAAAAATTTTTCTTTATCTTCCATAATCCTTTTTAAAAAAATTATTCAATCGGAAAAACCGGATTTACTGACTACCCGTCTCATTCATGCCGATTTATTCGGCAAAATATTCGGTCGGTTATTTGGCGTGAAAAAAATAGTTTGTAATCTGGAATCAATTCTTGATCAACCAAAATATAATAAAATATTTTTATTGGAAAAATTAACCGGTTTTTTGGTAAACAAATATTCCGCCGTGTCGCAAGCGGTTAAAAACGCCTACATACAAAAAGCCGGAATAAAACCGGAAAAAATAGAAGTTATCCCCAATGGCACAGATCTATCAAGGTTTCAAATAAATATTTCAAAATCGGAAGCCAAAAATGTCTACGGTTGGACAAATAAATTCACCATCGGTTATGCGGCAAAAATGAGGCCGGAAAGAAATCACAAAACTCTTTTGGCCGCTTTTGCCAATATCCATAAAAAAATCCCAGATTCCCTTTTAATCTTGGCCGGAGAGGGCCCTGAAAAAGAAAATTTGATAACACAAGCGAAAAATTTGAATATATACGATTCGGTAAAATTTTTAGGAAACAGAGACGATGTTCCGCAAATTCTCAAAGCTCTGGATATTTTCGTTTCTCCTTCTTCCTATGAAGGAATGTCAGTGGCAATTTTAGAAGCTATGGCTAGCGGTCTACCCATAGTAGCTTCGGATATAGAACCGAACAAAGAAATAATCGAGGACAAAAAAAACGGCTTATTAACGCCGCCTTTTGATGAAAACATTTTGACTGAAAAAATAATTTATCTTCATGATCATTTTGACACAGCTATCGCTTTGGCAAATCGTGCCAAAGAAAAATCATCGGAATATTCTTTGGAAAACACTATAACAAATCTGGAAAAATTTTACACTCCCATCATTTGCCAAACGCCAAAATCATAAACATTGCCATTGGACAACAATAAAATCAACAACAATATTCCGTAAAAAAATAATACGGAATATTTTTTATTTATCGTTCTTAAACGGTTGGATATATCATAAATAGCATAAGCCGCAGCCGGATAAATAATCGGAAAAATCAAAAATGTCAGAGACGGACGAAAATATTTCATGGCAATAAATAAAGCCAAAAAAGAAAAACAAAACGAACCGACCAGTAAATATTTATGTTTTAATTCTATTTTATACACACCATAGAAAGCCAACAATACCGGAATGAGAAAAAAGCCGTAAATAGCCGTGCTGAAAAAATTCGGTAAAGCGGTCAAAATGATATGCCCCATTTTCGCCATTGTCCAATATTCGGCTTTCAAAAACCAAGTACCTTGATCGTAAGATGAAACATTAACCATAAAAAAAGACAACCCTAAACCCAGACGTACAAACAAATACCACAACATCGTCGGAATAAATTGTGTAAAAACAAAAATCAGACCTTCTCTGGTTCTCTTGAAATAAACGGACAAAATCAAGATAAAAAGGATCAGAGCCGCAATCTGTTTACCCAACATCAGAAGACCAAACAACAAAGAAAACACCAATAATTTTTTTAAACTCGATTTTTTATAATAAGACCAAACAAGAGCCAACGCCGACATAACGACAAAAACTTCCATCGCCCCGGAGCTTGTCGGTTGGTTTATCATTGAATGAGTAAACGGAGAAAATATAAACAAAACAGCGCTCAAAAAACCGACTTTTTCCGATATGATTTCTTTCGTTAATCGATACAAAAACAAAGCGGTGAAAAAAAACAAAATATAATTAACCGCCATAAAAGCCCCGAAAATAATCGGATAATTCACTGACCCCATCAAGACTTGTGCCGGTTTTATCAGAAGGAAAGCGAAAAAATTATACAAAGGGTGATCAATGTAGATATTTCTCTGCAAATAAGACCACGGCCAATCTTTGGCCAAAAACAAAAAACTCATTGAGTCACAAATCACACGATAATTCGGAAAGAAAGTAAAAAACATTTTTGTCAATCCGACTTCGCCGGTACTCACCGAAAAAACATTCGACATTCTTTGGGCGTTCGTATTTAGAAAATAATCGGCGGAATGCTGACAGCTGTTATCGGCTTCAAAAGCCGGAAAAACAAAACTTAACAAGAACTGAATTATT
>CAYWMO010000068.1:0-3887 GCA_964459625.1 uncultured Gammaproteobacteria bacterium
GACGATTTGCGCGCTATCAAAACCATGAAAAGTTACGAAGAAAGCAACAATGAAGAAATGACTACCGAACTAACTGTAGAACAAATGTCTGATCAAGTTATTTGGCGATTGGCTAATAACGCGATGGTTTCTCAGGTGGCCAAAAATATGGATGTAAAAATAGAAAAAAAAGACGTAGAAGAATTGAAAACTCAGGTGTTGCAACAATTTGAATCCGAAGATGAATTGGAAAAAGAATTGATAAAACGCTACGGTTGGAATTTGTCCTCTTATGAAGCCAAAGTTATCAGACCGTTTGTATTACAAAGTAAAGTTAGTGAAAAAATTCAAACCGACAAAGTCGCTTTGGACGCTATTCGAAAACAGGCTGAAAAAGTTTTGGAAGAAATTAAAAACGGAGCTTCGTTTGAGGAAATGGCTTCGATTTACGGATCCGATTCCACCAAAGAAACAGGCGGAGATTTGGGTTGGTTTGGTAAGGGAGAAATGGTTCCGCAATTTGAAGACGCCGTGTTTGCTTTGAAAAAAGGTCAATTATCCGAACAATTGGTAGAAACGGAATTTGGTTATCATATTGTGAAGGTTTATGATACTAAGACCGAACGCGTAAAAGACGATAGTGGTAAATGGATAAACGCGCCCAAAGCGAAAGCCAGTCATATACTTTTCCGTTTACCAACGTTTGAACAGTATATGGATGATTATCTGAAGAAAGCGGAGATAAAATTTTATTCCAAAATTAACAATCCTTTTCAAGCGATAACAGCGACTCCGTCGATTAATCAATAAAAATTTTAAAAAGCGGGGGATTAGCACCCTCGCTTTTTAAAATGCGGGATTAGTACAGTGGTAGTATGTTTGCTTCCCAAGCAAAAGATGCGAGTTCGATTCTCGTATCCCGCTCTTTAAATGCCATCTTAGCTCAGCTGGTAGAGCAACGGTATCGTAAACCGTAGGTCCGGGGTTCGAATCCCCGAGATGGCTCAATGAATTTAAAGTAAAAATATGCAAAAAAGACAAAAAATGATGGTTGGCCTGTTGGTTTTAATTATTTTGGCGGTTTTGTGTTTTGTTTTTTTTCGTGATAAAAAGGAAAATAAAATAAATGTACGATTGGGATATTTTCCGAACATTGCTCATGCCCAGGCCTTAGTGGGGGTTTCTGAAGGTGTATTTCAAAAAATGTTTGGGGATAAAGTGGTTTTGTCGACAAAAACATTCAATGCTGGTCCCTCGGAAATAGAAGCTTTATTTGCCGGAGAAATAGATGTCGGTTATATCGGACCGAGTCCGGCTATCAACGGTTATGTAAAATCGAATGGTCAGGCCTTAAAAATAATCGCCGGCGCCGCTTCCGGAGGGGCTTCGTTGATAATCCAACCGGAATTGGTTGATAATTTTAACAACGGTGAAAGTTTGAAAGGAAAAAAAGTGGCTACTCCGCAACAAGGTAATACACAAGATATTTCATTGAGACACTATTTGAGAGAAAAAAATATTTTTGACAAAGTAACTATTTTACCGATTGCCAATCCGGAACAGTTATCTCTTTTCAAACAAAAAGAAATCGCCGGTGCTTGGGCTCCAGAACCCTGGGCGACCAGATTGATAAAAGAAGCGGGCGGAATTCGTATTATCGACGAAAGAGATTTGTGGAAAAATAAAATGTTTTGTGTCTCCAATATTATTGTCAGTACGAAATTTTTAAAAGAACATCCAGAGATTGTTAATAAATTGTTGAAAGCCCATTTGCAAATAACCGAATGGATTAATAACAATCCCGAACAAGCCAAGTCCGTGGTAAATAAAGAAATTGAAAAAATAACTTCGAACAAAATACCTACTGAAGTTTTGGACGAAGCCTGGACTATGTTTGATTTTACCTATCAACCGTTGCAAGAAACAGTTTTTGAATTTGCCGATTGGGCCTATAATGAAGGTTTTTTAGGGGGGGATAAACCGGATTTAAAAGAGTTGTATGATTTAAATTATTTGGATTATGTTACAAATTAACGGATTATCCAAAGAATACGGATCAAACGGAGGGGTTGTTTTAGCTATTAAAGATCTGAATTTAACCGTGGAAAAAGGAGAATTTGTTTGTTTGGTCGGACCTTCCGGTTGTGGTAAATCTACCCTGTTGAATATTATTGCCGGTTTAGATCAGGCGTCTGACGGTGGAGTTGTTAAAGAAAAAAAATGCGGATTAATGTTTCAAGACCCGACACTTTTTCCTTGGTTGAAAGTGAAAGATAATGTTGCTTTTGGATTGAAAATGACAGGAATGCCCAAAGAAGAAATAGACAAAAAAGTGGATTATTATTTAAATTTAGTAAGGTTACAAGAATTTAAAAACGCTTATCCGCATGAATTATCCGGAGGTATGAAGCAGAGAATAGCGTTGATTCGCATGTTGATATTGGAGCCGGATATTTTACTTATGGATGAACCGTTCGGTTCTTTGGACGCCCAAACCAGAGAAGATTTATACGCTATTTTACAAAATATTTGGTTGAAAAATAAAAAAACCGTTCTTTTTGTCACACACAATGTGCGTGAAGCCGTTTGTTTGGGAGATAGAGTTGTAGTGATGACAGCCAGACCGGGACGAATTAAAAAAGAATTTGTTATAACCTTGCCTCGTCCAAGAGAATTGAGCGATATGGAAGTGATTAAAATGAGTAATGTTATAAAAGAAGAATTACGCAACGAAATACAACAGGTAATAAAAGAAACCGAACACTATGAAAAGAAAATTGTTTGATTTTTTAAACTTCATCCTTCTTTTTTCCGTTTTAACGGCAGTGTGGTGGTTTTTGTATTTTTTGAAAATATGGCCGAGTTGGGTTTTGCCTTCTCCGGGAAGTGTTTTTGCGAAAATTTGGTCCGGCCTTATTGATTTTTCTTTATTTTCCGGAATGTTTATTAGTTTAGGCAGAGTAGTATTCGGATTTGTTTTATCTTTTATTTTCGGAACTTTTATCGGGTTTTTGATTTCTAAAAATTTTTGGTTAAAAAAATATTTTAAACCGTTGGTTCTGGGTTTGCAAACCCTACCGAGTATTTGTTGGCTGCCTTTAGCATTGCTTTGGTTTGGATTGAATGAAAAAGCTATTATTTTTGTTATAATCATGGGAACAGTTTTGAGTGTTACTATTTCTGTGGAATCGGCTATTGCCAATATTTCTCCCAATTATATCAAGGCGGGTTTGATATTGGGGGCGAATAAAATAAATTTGTATAAATACATAGTTTTTCCGGCGATATTGCCGTCTTATGTGAATGCGGCGAGGCAGGGGTGGTCTTTTGCTTGGCGATCTCTTATGTCCGGAGAAATGCTTTTTATAACCGTCGGTTTGGGTCAGTTACTGATGCTCGGTAGAGAATTAAACGATATGTCTCAGGTTATAGCTGTGATGTTGATTATTATAGTTGTCGGAGCATTTTTTGATCAGGCGGTTTTTGCCGGAATTGAAAAACAAATTCGTCTTAAATGGGGATTGACTAATCGATAAATTTTATGTTGGAAAATTACGATATAGATCATTTGCGACAATTGGAAGCTGAAAGCATCAAGATAATTCGAGAGGTCGCGGCTAATTTTAAAAATCCGGTTTTGCTTTATTCTATCGGAAAAGATTCTTCCGTTATTTTGAAATTGGCGCAAAAAGCTTTTTATCCGGGGAAAATACCTCTTCCGCTCATGCATATAGATACCGGGTATAAGTTTCGCGAGATGATAGAGTTTCGCGATTATTATGTAAATAAAATAGAAGCAAAATTGATTGTAGAAAAAAATATGTCTCCGGAAGCGTTAGCTTTGACTCCCAAAGAAGCGCATACCGATTATTATATTTATCACAAAAAAACAAAACCGTTATTGGACG
>CAYWMO010000069.1:0-3822 GCA_964459625.1 uncultured Gammaproteobacteria bacterium
CGTTGGGGTGTTTATTGATGTACAAAATATGTATTACAGCGCCAAAAATTTATTTGGCGCCAAAGTTAATTTTGGAGAAATAGTCAGAGAAGCGGTGGCCGGACGAAAACTTATTCGAGCCATAGCTTATGTTATTTCCACGGAAACCGGAGAAGAACAACCTTTTTTTGAGGCCTTGTATAATCTGGGTATTGAAACGCGCGAAAAGCCGTTACAAACTTTTTACGGCGGAGAAAAAAAAGGTGATTGGGATGTCGGAATCACGGTTGATGCTATTCGTTTATCTCCGAGTTTGGATACCATTATTTTGGTTTCTGGTGACGGTGATTATTTGCCATTGGTGGAATATCTGCAAAACCAAGGTAAACAAGTGGAAGTGGTTGCTTTTGGTAACACCGCTTCTGCCAGATTGAAAGAAGAAGCCGATGATTTTATAGATTTGAGCGAAGATAAAGGAAAGTTTTTGATCAGAAGTTATAAAAGAAATTAATTAATTTATTCAAGGGCTGGTTTGGAGACAAAAGAGACTTCGTTAAAAGAGGTCTTCCAAGCTTCCAAATCATCCCATAACATTTATTTGTTATGTTAGACATAAAACAGTGGTCCATGCAGTGGGGCGGCCGTACTTTGACGGTGGAAACCGGCAGATACGCCTTTCTTACTAACGGATCTTGTACTGTGCGCTATGGCGATACGGTACTTTTGGCAACAGTCGTGATGAGTAAAAATACTCGTGAAGGAATAGATTTTTTCCCTTTGATGGTAAATTTTGAAGAGAAAATGTATGCTGCCGGCAAAATCAAAGGCAGCCGTTTTATCAAACGCGAAGGCAAAGCCAGTGAAGAGGCAATTCTTTCCGGTCGTTTGGTAGATAGAGCTATTCGTCCGTTGTTTGATCAAAATATGCGCAATGATGTGCAGGTTGTTTTGACCGCTCTTTCTTTTGATGGGCAAAATGACTCGCAAATTCCCGCTATGGTTGCGGCCGCTACGGTTCTTGCTATTTCCGATGTTCCATGGAACGGACCTATTGCCGGAGCTCGTATTGGTAAAATTGACGGAAAATTTATTTTAAATCCGAGTTTGGAAGAAAGATCTGTTGGAGATCTTGATTTAGTGGTAGCCGGTACTCCGGAAAAAATCATTATGGTGGAAGCGGAAGCCAAAGAAATTCCTGAAGAAGAAATGATTACCGCTATGAAATTTGGTGCTGAAAATATGAAACCGGTTATAGATTTCATCAATAAAATAACGAGCGAAGTTGGAAAACAAAAAATAGATCTCAATGCCAATTTATCCGAAAAAGAAAAGAAATTGCGCGAAGTTGAAGAACAAATCAGAAATTTTGTAAAAAGTCATACTGAAGATTGGATTTTTGACGCTCCGAAAAAAGGCCGAGCCGAAAGAGTGGCAATGGTTGAAAAATTTAGCGAAGCCATAAAAGAAATGATGGAAATGCAAGGGGTTGAAGAAGAAGTTCAAACTATAGTTTTGGCTCGCGTAAAAATTTATGTGGAAGAAGTAATTAGTGAAAGAATTTTGGAAAAAGAACAACGTTTGGACGGACGAAAAATAGACGAAATCAGACCTCTTTTTAGTGATGTCGGTTTATTACCGCGCACTCACGGTACAGGTATGTTTATGCGCGGAGATACTCAGGTTTTGTCCGTAGTTACTTTGGGTGCCCCGGGAGATAAACAAACTCTGGATACTATGGAAGAAGGTGGAACCAAACGTTATATGCATCATTACAATGATACCCCGGCCAGTTATGGTGAAGCCGGACCGCTTCGCGGACCGGGTAACCGCGCCATAGGTCATGGTGCTTTGGCTGAAAAAGCCCTGGTTCCAGTATTGCCGGAAGAAAAAGATTTTCCGTATACTATTCGTGTGGTTTCCGAAGTTATGGGAAGCAACGGAAGTTCTTCGATGGCCTCAACTTGCGGTTCAACATTGGCACTTATGGATGCCGGCGTGCCTATCAAAAAACCAGTTGCGGGAATTGCCATGGGTTTGGCCAGCCGCAAAGACGCTTGGAAAGTAATTACCGATCTGCAAGATATTGAGGACGGTCCTGGAGGAATGGATTTCAAAATTACCGGCACTCCGGATGGTATTACTGCTATTCAAATGGATACCAAAACCACGGGTTTAAATTGGGATTTGATAAAACAAACCTTTACACAATCTTTTCAAGCTCGTGAGAAAATTTTGGACTTTATGGAAAAAACTATCAACGAACCGAGAAAAGATTTATCTCCATTTGCTCCTCGAATCGTCACTATTAATATCAATCCGGATAAAATTCGTGATGTTATCGGTCCAGGAGGAAAAATGATTAATAAAATTATAGATGAAACCGGCGCGCAAATTGATATTGAACAAGACGGCCGGGTGATAATCACATCGTCAGACGCTGTTGGTATGAAAAAAGCCGTAGATTGGGTAAACGCATTGACTCATGAAATTACTGCCGGAGAAACTTACGAAGGTGAAGTTGTGCGTTTGGAAGATTTTGGTGCGTTTGTGAATGTATTGCCGGGGCAAGACGGTTTGGTGCATGTGAGTGAAATTGCTTGGAGTAGAACAAATAAACCCAGCGATGTTTTGAAAATCGGCGATAAAGTCAAAGTTCTTGTAAAAGAAATTGACAATCTCGGACGCGTGAATTTGAGTATGCGTGCATTATTACCAAAACCGGAAGGATACGTAGAATTTGAAAGACCGCCAAGAAGCGATAATGGAGGTAGAGGCGGATTTGGCGGAGGACGCGGCGGAAGCCGTGGCGGACGCGGAGGATTCGGCGGAAGAGGAAGATAAGTAAAAATAAATCAAAGAGAATTCCAGGAATGGAGTTCTCTTTTGTTTTTAATTAATTTTTTTATCAAAGTTTTTTAATTCCCAATGACCAATTCCCAATGACCAATTAAAAATTGCCTTTATTCCGCTTTGGTCATTTAATCATTGGTCATTCATTGGGTATTGGACATTGGGGTTTGGTCATTTTCGACCCCTTTACTTTTTGTCGTTTTTGTGGTAGAATAATCGCGGTTAATTTTATGCGGGCGTGGTGAAATTGGTATACACGCGTGCCTTAGGAGCACGTGCCCTTGGCTTGAGAGTTCGAGTCTCTCCGCCCGCACAAAACGTTCTTTTAAGAAGGAGGAAATAATGGTCGCTTTAAAAAAGTATTTTCATGAATTACCTCTTCGAATGTTCGAAAGGAAAATCAATCAGGGGAGATTTGAAGAGGTGACGAATGCAGTTGAAGAAGGTAAGCTGTCTTTAGACGATCGTTTTGTGAGCGGAGATACCCTGCTTATTAGAGGGTGTCAAAAAGGAAATTGCCGCGCGGCTCATTTTCTCATAGATAGAGGAGTCGATGTTAATGCAATAAACAAACGCGGCGAAACAGCTTTGTATTTTGCGATTAGTACTGACAAAGCTGAGCTTGTTAACGGATTGTTGTCAAAAGGGGCGGAAATTAAAAAAGAAATCGCCCACAAGCTCGTGAGAGAGCAAAAAGAAAAAGTGCGAAAGTTTTTGAAGTTGTTCTCTCAAAGCGATCTTGAAAAAGTTTTCTTTGCCGCATGTGAGGCTGGAGATTATCAACTTTATCTGGAATTGGTTGATAAGATTAACATCAAAGAGAAGAGCGACGAAGAAGGCAAAACCGCGCTGATGGTCGCGGCAAAAGGAAGGAGCCCGGAGATTCTGATTGATTTGGCGGAGAAAAGAAGTGTGAACTTTTTTGCCAAAGACCTTCAGGGAAACACGATACATAAATATTTAATTGATAAGGAAGTAAGTATGTATGTTTAT
>CAYWMO010000070.1:0-3819 GCA_964459625.1 uncultured Gammaproteobacteria bacterium
AGATGGAGATGATTTTTGTGGACGGGCAGTCGACGGACGGGACGCGGCAAGAAATTGAGCGCGTACGGGACCTCTATCCCGAAAAACATCTGCGGCTTTTTGATCAGATCGGCGCCAGAGGAAAAGGCCACGCGGTTCGTTTGGGTTTCGAAAAAGCCGCAGGGGACGTGTTTATCATTCTGGACGCCGATATTTCCGTGGCTCCCGAAGCGATAGAAAAATTTTATACGGTGCTTGTGTCCGGAAAAGGCGAGATGGTCAACGGCACCCGGATGGTTTACCCGATGGAAAAACAGGCAATGAGATTTCTGAATATTCTTGGGAATAAATTTTTTAGCGTGGCGTTTACTTTTTTGCTGGAACAGCGCGTCAAAGACACCTTGTGCGGGACGAAGGCCTTTTATAGGAAAGATTACGAAGTCATTGCCCAAAACAGAGCTTATTTCGGTGACTTTGATCCTTTCGGTGATTTTGATCTCTTATTCGGAGCCGCAAAACTCAATTTAAAAATCGTGGAAGTCCCGGTCAGATACTATGAGCGCCGTTACGGCTCGACAAAAATTCACCGCTTCCGTCATGGATTTTTATTATTGGGGATGTGTCTTATCGCGATGAGGCGTCTTAAATTTGTTTAAAGAGCGCGGGTATTCATTTAAAAAATTATTTGATTTAAAAGAAATCCGGTGGAATTGGAACACTGGTTTTTTGCTTTGCCTCGTTTGTTTTATCCTGTTTTTTACCCATACAAATCCCGGCAGCACCAATGACAAAAGCCGAATGGCTTTGATAGAAAGTTTTCTTGAGCGCGGGGTTTTTTACACGGAGGGCTCGCCTTATTTTAATCGTATTGATACCGTTTTTTTTAAAGCACACTTCTTTTGCGACAAACAACCCTTGCTGCAGCTTTATTCAATAGCGGTTCTTTTTCCGGTTCATGTATTTATAAAATTTAACGATGCCCTTAACCGGTCGCTTTTATACGCATGGGCCGTGATGAGTTCCTCGGGATTTTTTTTCGTGGCGCTGTTTTTTTTAATGAAGCGCGCTTTGACAGTCATTCAAACCGGAGAAGACCATAAACAATGGGTTATCACCAGTCTTTTTTTGGGGTCCATTCTGCTGCCGTTTGCCACGACTTATTCCAATCATTTGGCTGAGGCGGTATTAATTTTTTGGTGTTTCCTTTTGCTATTGGAATATCGTTTAAAACCAAATCACAAGTCCCCCGTTCATTGCGCCATTTTATTAGGCGTGTCCGCGCTCGTGCACATAGCGGCCGGCCTTATTTTTATCTTTCTCACAGGTCTATATTTTATTACGGAAAAAGTCTCTCATTTTTTTCGCTTTTTATTCTGCGTGTTGGCTATTTTTATAGCCGGGGCCGGGATAAACGTACTTGTTCAGGGCGATGCCAAGCCTTTTTATTTAACGCCCGAGTTGTATATTTACGAAAAAAGTTTTTGGTTGGGCTGCCCGGCGTTCGATTATTTAAAAAGACAGGATCTTGAAAAGCGGTGCGAGGAACTTAAGTTTTCCAAAGCATTAAAAGATTTTTGTTTATTCAGATACGACGCTTATATAAAATACCGGCCAAGTTTTTTTGGGCAAAGCTGGAAAACCTTTCTAAAATATGATTTTTTTGTTTTTAACCCGATATTTTTGACGGGGTTTGGACTCATATTTGTTCTGATATTTAAGCGCCGGTTTCTATTTCGCAAAGAAGCTTTGTGGGTTCTGTGCGGTTGTCTGGGGATGTATTTTGTGTTAATACATACGAGGCTGGATAACGGGACAAGTTATGGAAACCGTCATTTAATTCCCGTTATTCCCCTGGTCTATTTTTTTCTTGGATTTCACGGAGAAAATGAGAAAAAAAACGAATGTCTTAAGTTTATGCTGTGGATTATCTTTTGTACGATGATTCCCGGCATTATTCAGCCGTGGGCCGATCTGGATCCGAGTTTTCTTCGCTTCAACTTTATACTTAACGGCGGGCTTATCGTTCTGTGTCTGGTGTCGTACTTTTATGCCCCATTTCGAAATGGCGTCAGCGCGGTTTACTCATTTTTTTGTCGTCAAAAATTTTTTGCGGTGGGTTGTCTCCTCTTTTTTTTAGCGTTGGAACTTGCTTTTTATTATGGTTTAAATTTTACAAACGCGGCGACTTTTTTGCGGCAAAGTCTCTAGATTATAAAAAGAACGGTTATTTATCGATTGGGTCAGCGCTATGAAACTTAAAGAATTTCTCGTTGTTTTTTTTATTTATCTGGGCATCACCTTACTCTATTTTTATCCGTGCCTTTGGTCATTTTCAACGGCGTTGATCGGGCCCCCCGAAGACAATATGCAGTTTTTTTGGTTTCTATGGCATGGGTCCGAGTCGCTGACGCGCCCCCACCAGATGAATTTTATTAAGACAAACTATATGTACTATCCTCACGGTGTGAGTCTTTTATACGCCAACTATTATTATTACGGGGTTTTCATATCTCCGGTTCTTAAATCTTTCTTAAACAGCGTTCAGAGTTACAATTTTTTTATTCTTCATTCTTTTGTCCTGTCGGGCATCGGCGCTTATTACCTGATAAGATATTTAGGCCCGGGCAAGTGGGAAAGCGCGATAGGCGGTTTTATTTTTGCGTTTAATCCGTCTCACTACGCGCATGCCCTGCATCATGTCACGATCGCGTCCATTCATTGGATCCCGTTTTTTATTCTATTTTTTTTAAAAACCATCCGGGAGGGGAAAAAGCGAAATATTATTTTCGCCATAGCCTTTCTGGTTTTGTCCGCGTTATGTGATTGGAATTATTTGGTATTTGGTTTTATTTTCATTATTTTAAGTTACGTCTTCCTGGCGATTCGCCGGAAACGGTTGTGGCTTGCGCCTGTTTTCAAAAAATGTGCTCTTATTGTATTCGCCGCAGTCCTGATTTTATCGCCGCTTTTACTTCCGATGATTTTATTGACGGTCGGCCGTTCTTTTAAAATGGGGTTACCGGGTCACAATATTTACGTGGCGGATATCTGCGGATTTGTTATTCCCCATGTTTATCACGGGTTGTCAAAATTAAGTTGGATCCAAAGCGCCAACGCGCTGATGACTGGCACCGATTGGGAGAAGGCGGTTTATCTGGGGCTTGTGAATTGCGTCATTATTTTTTTGGCGTTTAAGGCGATCACTAAAACTTGTCTTAAATACTTCGTTGGCTTGGCGGCCTTTATGGTACTTTCAATGGGAGTCCTACCGCACTTTTTAGGCGGGAATCTGCCTATTCCTTTGCCGTATTGGATCCTCGAAAGGCTTCCTTTTTTTACGAACGCGAGAAATCCGTCGAGAATGATTGTCTTTGTTTATATTTTCCTATCGATTGTGGTGGCATTTTCGCTTCGGGAGATATTTTTTAAGAAAAAAATGGATTGGAGAGCCAAAACAGGTTTTATTCTCGTCAGTTCACTTATTTTTTTGGATTTTTTTTCGATTTGCCACGCGACAACTCCGGTGGCATTGCCGGACGCCTACCGAATCATCCGAGAGGACCGGGATAAAGATTTTGGTATTTTAGAAATACCTCACGAGTATGGCCGGCATCTAATGTATCAGGTCACGCACGGGATTCCGATTGTCCAGGGATATATCGGACGGAGAGTGGATAACGCGTTGTCTGACACATTGGAATTCAACTTAGAAAAGCTGGACCAGCAGAAAAAAACCCTGATCGAAAATAAGGTAAAATATATTGTAATCTTCAAAAAGAAAATCGCGTGGGACCCCAAGGATCTTAAGGACCAAACGCGTTTAAAATTTCTTCAGTACAC
>CAYWMO010000071.1:0-3810 GCA_964459625.1 uncultured Gammaproteobacteria bacterium
CGATAGTAAAAATAATAAAATTCCAGGTATTAAAATAACTTCAGAAACAATAGGCTTTTCTCCTGATCCAGACGAGATCGGAAAAAAATATGAATCTTTTAGTTTAATGCAAGGTAAGATTATGGAGGCGTGTTTTCGTTCAATTGTTAAAAGTTTAAAAAATCCAGAAACACTTGAAAATGCGGCTTTAAAATATCCCACTTTAAAAAATAGTTTGTCAAAGCTTAACAATAAATCTTCAGTGCGAGATTATATAAAAGCAATTTTAGACGACCCCAAAGGAGAACAACTGTTGGTTGAAAATCTAAAAGTTGCTTATCCTATATGGTCAAAGGCTTTTGGTATGACTGAAAAAAATATTGCATTTAAAAAATAGAAGAAATTACTGAAAAAAGAATATAAAATTATTAAAATATGCGTAGTTTTGAAGGTTTTTCACCTGGAAAAGAAAATTTTACTTTTGGTCACAAGATTTCCGGAGAACAGCAAGATCAACCAGTGATTGATTTATCCCAAACTGATTTTGATTTGGAAGCTAAAAAAGCTTTGGAAGACTTAAATAGGGAAAAAGGAATTTTATCACTTAAAATCAATCTATCTGCTGCAGAGAAAAAGCAATTGTCCAAAATTGAAGATCAGATAAACATGTTTAAAAACGCGCGTCAAAAAGGAACCATAGCTTCCGCTTAGATTTTGCCACTTTTTCTTATTTATTGTATAATTAAGCTACCTGGTTTCAGGTAGTTTTTGTATAAAATATATGGATGATAAAAAAAATAAGATAAATTTAAATTTGGATTTTTCCGATGATAATTTTATTACGTCACAATTTTTTAAAGAAGAGAAAATAGAGAATAGTGGTGAAATAGGGCAGTTAAGCGCGGATGTGGCGGAAACTGAAACAGAGATTGTTGTACTTTGTCCCATGGCTGGAACGTTGGCCAAGAATTTGGAATTGCATCTCCATAATGATTTACTCACTATTAAAGGTGAAAGATACAGTAATATTTCCGCAGGAGCTTATTATCATCATAAAGAATGTTATTTCGGTAAATTTTCTCGCAGTATCGTAATGCCTACAGATGTTAAAGTAGAAAATGCCAGTGCAGAATACAGGAATGGCCTTTTGACTATCCGTATCCCCAAAGCCAAAAGTGATGTAAATATTCCTATTTATATAGTAGAAGAATAATATGAAAAATATTCCGGTTGTCGATGAATTTGTTGAAAAAATAAATCCGCCGAAAAAATGGCCAAAAATTATCAAAACAATTTTGGTTATTTTTTTGATTACATTAATGAGTGCGGCCGGGGCCGCTTATTTTTATCGTCTTTATCATATAGATAATGTTTATCCAGGAATTTATCTGGGCAATTATGACTTAGGAGGGATGAAAAAAGAAGAATTGAAAAATTTTGTGGAAAATCTCAATAGTCGTTTGATCAGGGAAGAATTGAATTATTATTTGATAGAAGATGAAAAAAGACAAGATTTTAAAGTAGAAACAATATTGGCCAGAGGCGAGGATAGTGTGCCGTTGCTTACTTTTTATGCCGATGAATTTGTGGAAAAAGTTTTTCAATATGGTCGAGAAAAAGATAACTGGCAAAAATATATTTTACCACTTGGTTTGCTTGTAAAAAATAAATATACTGAATTTGATCTGAAATTTGATGAAGAAAATTTTAAAGATAATTTGCGACAAGTTTTGGGAAAATCCGAGGACCAAGCTCATGATGCCAATGTTAAAATAACCTCTCTTATTCCTCTGCGTTACGAAATAATCACAGAGAAAGTCGGACAGATTTTTGATTATGAAAAAATAGTTGCTGACACAAGAGATCATTTGAAAGTATTGGAATTATCTCCTATACAAATTCAACGGCATCAGTTTTTTCCACAAGTTTTACAAAAGGACTTATATGACGTGACAGAACAACTGGAAAGAGTAGTGGTTTGTGGAGATTTAACTTTTAAATACGATGCCCCGACGGGTCAAAGAGATACTTTTGTCTTGCGCATCGGAGAAATCAGTGATTGGTTAACGGCAAAAAAGAACAATGACGGAAAGGTATATTTTTCATTAAATGATGAAAATTTTTCTATTTATTTAAAAAGTTTGAAAGAAATCATTGATATTCCGGTGCAAAATCCCAAATTTAATTTGGTTAACGGAAAAGTTCGGGAATTCAAAGAGCAAAAGCCGGGCTTGAGTTTAAACATTGAAGCAACCAAAGAAGCGGTAAGAGAATATTTTGAAAAAGGAGGTTGTTTTGGTCGTGATAGTCATAGTGTAGATTTGGTAACAGAAAAAGTTGAATCCGATATCAAACTCAAAGAAGTAAATGATTTAGGTATTACCGGTTTATTTGGTAGTGGCACGTCTACTTTTTATGATAGCCATACCAATCGTATCAAAAACATTGCCCATGCCGTAGAATTACTCAACGGTGTTTTGATCCCGCCGGGCGAAGTTTTTTCTGCTATTAAATATGCCGGACCATTTACCGCGGAAAATGGTTATTTGCCGGAGGAAATTATCAAAGGCGACAGAATTATCAAAGAGGTCGGCGGAGGGATGTGCCAAATTGGCACAACGCTTTTTAGGATGGCGATGAACTCCGGAATGGATATCACCGAAAGATATAACCATAGTTTAGTGGTAAGTTATTACGCTGATCCGGTGAATAAAAACCCTGGTACCGATGCGGCGCTTTATGATCCGTTTTTGGATCTGAAATTCAAAAACGATACTGACGGTTATTTGTTGTTGCAAACAAAAATAGATTATAAAAAACAAATTTTAACCTTTTCTTTATGGGGAAAATTGGATGGAAGATACGGTTCTTATACTTCACCCCTTGTTTCGCGTTGGATTCCGGCTGGTGAACCAAAAGAGGTGATAAGCGAAGAATTGGCTCCGGGAGAGACTAAATGTCAAAACGCTTTTCGTGGGGCAGTTAGTAGTTTTACCTACACCCGTTTTACCAGTAGTAGTGAAAAAATAGAAAGAGTGTTTACCAGTAATTATCGACCTTTGCCAAAACTTTGTTTGGTCGGACCGACACTGACTACTAGTACGCCGAGTTTAGATCAAAATGAAGTTTTACCACCCGAAGAAGAAAAAAAAGAAACCGAAGTAAAACCAGAAGAACTTTTCCTGGATTAAAAAATTAAACCAAAGTAGTTGATAAAACAAAACCCCACCCGATTACTCGGGTGGGGGTTATTACTTTTTGGGGGAGGGTCTCCCCCCCTTGGTAATCCGCATCGAGAAGATAGATCATTGAAAAGATTCAGCCGGAGCCAAATACTCCCGATAACCTATCTTCCATGCTTGTCTGACGCGGAAAGATGCTTTATTTGGATCAATTAAAGTATTTTTCCGCGGCCAAAGTTCGTGTTATCACGATCTTTAGCAACTTCATAGTATAGCATACTTTGGAGGTTTTGTCAAGGGGGTTATGTAGAAATATAAAAAAATGGCTAAAATTAGCCATTTTTTATAAATTATTACTATTATTTCCTTAATTTAGTTATTATCATTGTTTGTTTTTGTAAACCATTAGCTCTATCAACTATAGGAAAAATCTCTATCTTAAAATTTCCACTATTTGTCATTTTTCCAATTATTTTTGTTAGTTCCGTATTCATTTTTGGTAATTGTTCAGTATAACCGCAATCCAGCGGATATATTCTACATTTTCCACCTTCATTTAAAATATTTTGTATATTATCAAATAACCCACTTAATTCTTCCGGAGTTTTTAGATAAATTTCCGCGGTTAAAAAAGCAAACAATAAGGCTT
>CAYWMO010000072.1:0-3783 GCA_964459625.1 uncultured Gammaproteobacteria bacterium
CCCCAAAGATCTTGAAAAAATCTTGGGGAAAATGGTGCCGCCCTGTTTTCATAGCGGGGTTTGCGCCGAAGGCGCGAGACGTTGCGGTCGCGATATGAAATGTCGCGAAAGTAAATTTCGCAAAGTTTAAATTTTTAGGAGGTTAATACCGCGGACTGTCAAACAGTCCGCTTTTTTATATTGACAAAACCGTCAAAATGTGTTATAATCCATCGTTAATAACGATGTTCTTTATAATAAAAGGTTATTATTAATTTATTTCTTGGGGGGATGACATGTTGTTGTTTGTTTTTGTTCTTATTCTCAATGTTTTGATTTCTGTATGGAACTGCTATGCGGTCGGAACCGCGTGGAAAGATACAATGGCTTTTGGAGGGTGGTTCAACAAAATCCTTCTCTGGTCCGGTGTTATCCAGTCCGGCGTGGGGTTTTCCATGCCGATAATGCTTGTCTTGGGCTTTGTCGCTTCATTCTTCCTATCATCGGGAGAAACCCCGATGTTTACGCTCGAAGAAGCGGATCAGATTCTGCAGGGACTTTTTAGTCTCTGGTATATTCTGGTGATTTTCCCTATTCTTGGTTCCGGACTTGCCATTTGGGCGCATTCGTTGCGTGAAGCTTACCGCAGACGCGATATAGGAAGTTTTGCGGTTGCTGGATACAACAGTTTCGCCCAGATTCACAACATGATCAGCGCCGCCCATAATCTTGGCGGGGCGTTCGGCAATGTCGGTGAACTTTTTGGTAAAATTCTGGATACCAAAGGAGGAAAAGGGAAAGATAAAATTATTCTCCTTCTCATTGTACTGGTTGTTGTGGCTATAGTTGCCGGGTTCATGATCGCTTTTGCGCTGGTAAGACACTATGCCGCAAACGCGGAATCGAGACTTGAAGAATATGGTGATCATCTGGAGAGGATGAGGTATTCCAGATAAATTTTTAATAATCTTTTTTTACAGCGGAGCTTCGGCTCCGTTTTTTATTGACAAAATCGGCAAAACTGATATGTTGGAGCTGTAAGTTCTTTAAAAAATTTATTCACGGTTTATAAGGAGATTATCATGAAACTCACACCACTGATTCAAAAGGCGATTGACACGGCTGCCAGGTTACACAGACACCAAAGTCGCAAGAACGACAAAGACCTGCCCTATGTGAGTCACCCTTTCTCAGTAGCACTCATACTGGGTGAGTACACAACCAAACCCGAGATTATTGCCGCCGGGCTTCTGCATGATGTCTTGGAGGATGTTAAAGGGTATTCCTACGATGATTTACTGAAGGACTTCGGTCCGGAAGTGGCTAGTCTTGTCAAAGCGGTTTCCGAAGACAAAGATCCTGCTTCGGAAATTGACAAGCGCATCACTTGGATGGACAGGAAAAAAGGGTATTTGGAAAATCTCGCCAAACACGGCCCGGAAGCTCTGCTCATCTGCGCGGCGGACAAGATTCACAATTTGCGGTCTACGACCGAGTGGTATTATGAAACAGGCGAAAAGACTTGGGAGAAGTTCAACGCCTCACTCAAAAACCAGATCTGGTTCTATCAGTCGGTTTTGAGGATTGTGAAAACCGGCCTTCGCGGGAATATGATTGTTGGAGCTCTGGAGAAAGAAATAGAGGAATTCATCCGCGTCTCGGCGAAATAAATCGTGCAATTTAAATCCGCCTTTCGAGGCGGTTTTTTTTGTCTTTTTTTAGCAAATAGCGTAAAATAATAATAATTTCAAATTACCAACTTGCCTGCCGGCAGGCAGGTTTCCAATGTCAAATCTTGGAAATTTGATATTAGATATTTTTCATCATCGTCTATGTTTTTCGTCTACATCCTAAAGTGTTCTGATAAAACTCTTTATACCGGCATTACTACGGATTTGAAACGTCGTATTTTTGAGCATAATTCTTCGGCTTTGGGCGCGAAGTACACTCGCGCGCGTCGTCCGGTGAAACTTGTTTGGTCAAAAAAGTTCAAAACTCGATCTCTGGCTTCAAAGGAAGAGTATAGAATAAAACATTTAAAAAAAGAAAATAAATTAAAATTAATTAAAAAAGAAAAAATATGAATAAAAAACTTTTTATCAAAACGATTGCTATCTGGTTTTTGTTGGCGATGTTGGCAACGACAAACGGTATCGTCCGCAATTCTTGGTATAAACCCGCGGTTGGGGATTTACTCGCGCACCAGATAAGCACATTTGTATTTATCATCGTCCTTTTGACGGTTTCTTATTTGGCTTTTTGTCGAAGTTTTCACGAATTAACCGATAAAACTTTACTGCTCATCGGGTTTATTTGGGTTTTGATGACTGAAGCTTTTGAATTCTTGGCCGGGCATTATCTTTTCGGAAATTCTTGGGAAAAATTATTCGCGGATTATAATATCTTCGCCGGAAGAATTTGGATTTTGGTTGTGATTGCTACATTGTTCGCACCGTATTTGGGCAAGAAGATAGGGGAGAGAAAATAAAATAAAATATAGCAAAAATTCCGCTGGATTAAGCGGAATTTTTTGTTCTTGAAGTTTTGGGTGAAAAAGAGTAAAATATAGAACACTACAAATAGAAGACAGTCATTATGTATATTTTTCTTGATGAAAGTGGACAATTTACAAAACATAACGACGAACAATATTTTATTGTTGCAGCTTTTACGATTGGCGAACCTCGTCGCACAGAAAAAGATTTGCGAAATTGGTTTAAAAGTAGTTTTCCGAAAAAGATGAAACATCAAGCGGAGATTAAATTTGCTAATAAAAAAATTGATGACAAACTAAGATTTAAAACTTTAAAATTTATTTCCAACCTCGATGTTCGTATAAATTATGTTTATCTCTTAAGAAAAAATATCCCCGGAGATTTTCGTTATAAAGATAAGTTAAAGAGCGGTCATTTGTATACTCATATAATCGGAGAGTTGTTGGAAATGTTTTTACCAACCACTGAAATGGAATTTAGAGTATTTTGTGATCAAAGACATTTAAAAGGTATAAAACGGTCAGAATTTAAAAGCATATTAAAAGCTCACATGTTACCATTACTTCCTGCTAATGCAATTATTGAAATAGAAATGCTTGATTCTTCCAGTAATACCAATATTCAGATAGCCGATTGGGTTGTAGGGGCTTTAGCCCGAAATTTTGAAAACAAAAATCTTGGTAAAGAGTGTAGTGATTTATTAAAAAATAATATTATTGGATCAAAAGAATTATTTGAAACAGCGCGTTCTGATATTTGATAAACAAAAAACCCAATCAAATAGATTGGATGTTTTGTTGAAGTAGCGTCTTAAAAAGTGGTTATCTGCAGCTTTAGTCCCAAGTTCCTTGGGGGAATACCGCAGCGCTTTCTAAGCTATTATTGCATACTTCAATAATAGTATACCGCAAAACTGTATTTTAGCCAATATCGGCTTATCCACAGTGCGATTTCCGCTTATTTTGGCGGATTTTTTAACACTTCAACTTGTAGGTTGAAGTGTTTTTATTTGCTTTATTTTAGCAAAAATTATAGTTCTTGAAGTTTTGGGTGAAAGAGAGTAAAATGGAGGTATTAAAATAATAATAAAATATACAGTTTTAATATGGAAAAAATACAACTTGCACAACTTGTAAAATCAGATGGGAAATATGATCTCACTATTTTTTCACCCGAAAGTATCGATAGAATCGAAAATAGTATTTTTGAAAAAGGGGATAAACTTTTTTTGAAATGTTTTAAGAGAAATAAAGATATTCAAGTAAAGCCTGAGGAAATTGTTAGACAACTCATGCTTGATAAACTTATC
>CAYWMO010000073.1:0-3768 GCA_964459625.1 uncultured Gammaproteobacteria bacterium
CTCCGCAAAGTATAATGGCATTCATAAACTAGAATAAAAAAATCAAACGCAAATAATAAACAAAAAGTCCGGTGACAAGCGCAGTCAAAAAACCAGCCAAAGCATCAAGCGGATAATGAACTCCGCAATAAACTCTACCCCAAACAACCCACAAAGCTAATACAAACAATCCGCCGGTAAAAGGCAAACCAAAAAACAAAGCAATAAAGAAAAACAAAAAAGCGGTCATAGAATGATCTGAAGGAAAAGATTTCCAACTCATCATCGGTCTAAACAACTGTTTTACTTCCGGATTTTCAATTTGCGGTCTGTTTTCTTTTACTAAAAGCGCAATCCCCAAATCCAACAACCAGGCAAAAATCCAACTAGCCGGAAAAATCAATAAATTCGTATATAAAATTTCAACGGTCGAAGAACCTACTAAAACGGAGATAAGATACCAACCGGCCATGGCGACAATTACAAATTCAGCCCCGGCCCGACCGAAACCGTCCAACCATTTGTTTTTACCGACTAAACCGTTAATTTTTAGAAAAATTTTATTATTTAAATCATGCATATATTTTTTGTTATTTTATCAACAATCTGCATTTTTGGCAAACCCGGGTACCACTTGCCAAAAACGAAAAAATACGCTAATATTTATTCACATTTATGCGCCCATAGCTCAGTGGTTAGAGCACTGCCCTTATAAGGCAGGGGTCGATGGTTCAAATCCATCTGGGCGCACAAGCTTAGAAATATAGATGCCCTTATAAGCCCGCTTTGCGCCAAAGGCGCAAATATCAGGGCGGGCTTTTTATGAACAGAATCGGCTCCGCCGATAAATATTATATCTTGCCCTTCATTACATTGCGGGCGGCATAATAAGGCAGGGGTCGATGGTTCAAATCCATCTGGGCGCACGATATTCAAAGAGGGTCTACCCTTTTTTATTTTTATGAAAAAAATAATTGTCACAACCATTATCGCTTCTTTATTGCCTTTTTCCGGACCGGTCAAGGCGATTTCGGATTATAATAAAATAAATTTTAAATCTTCTATTTGCGCCGTCGAATACTATGATTTGAAAAATCTTCAAAACCTTTCGCAAAAAATCACTTACTCTGCAAACGAAAAAAATGAAATTATAAAAATAGCAAACAAAATAAAAAAAGCAGCAAATATTTGCCGGGAAAAAATTTCCAAAGCTAAAGATATTGATTCGGTTTATCCGTTAATAAACGAAAAAGAAAATGATTCTTGTTTTATCAACGGCTCTCTGCAAGAAAGCGCCAGTCACTATCTGAATATTTTACGTTTTACTCCGGAAGAGATGAAAGGTAAAGGATATAAAAACGAAGAAGAAATCAAATCTTTGCTAAATGAAACTGTTTCGGAAATAAAAAAGATCAATTATTACTGTAAAAACAAACAAACTTTGCCCGAACCGGCTTTTCCGTCAAATGCCGAAAATACTTCTCCTTTGTTGAACTATTTCAGAAGTCAAACCCTCAAAACCACCAAAACGACGAACGACTCATTGATGTTTATGAAAAATTTTAAAAGAATAAACGAAAAAAATTCTTCTTTAACAAAAGAATTTATTATAAATCACAACGATTTTTCTCTGGAAGAAATTCTATCTTTGATTTCCGAATTATCCTTTGAAAAAACCGGAGTTTATTTCCAAAACGAAAAATTTATAAGCGAAGAAGAAAAATTTTTCAACGCCTCATGGCCGGAATTGCCGTTTACAATCCGCCGACAAGGAGAATCGACGGAAATAATATTGGCAAAAATAAAAATAAATTCTCAATCAAACCTACGAATCGGTGAACAAACGATCACGATGGGAGATGTAAACATCGCGACGGCCTTACGAGAATTTTTGCGCCAAAACCCAGAAAATCAAGGTATTTTCAATCTCTCTATTGATGAAGAAGGAACTCCGGTATTGCAAGGTGTTTTAAAAATAAAAGCTCGTCTTTTCGGTCTTTTTCCGATAAACATACAGCAAAAACAAAACTATTTCTTTTCCGGAAACTCTTTTATATTACAAAATCAACAAAGTCCCTGGTGGCGATTTTTTTCTTTATAGTTTATTTTATCTCCTTTCTGTGTTAAAATGAGAGACGTATGACCAAGATAAAAAATTTTATCGTTAAAAAAATAGACGGCCAGATACGGCTGGATGTTTTGTTGGCCGAAAAATTTAAAATCAGCCGTTCGCAAGCGCAAAAAATGATAGAAAAAAATCAAATCAGTGTCAACGGTTATTTACCCAAAAAAACCGGTGAAACAATAATAAACGGTGCTAAAATAGAAATAATCAACGATGTAGAAATAAAATCTTTAAATAAATCCTCGGTTACAAACAAACAAACAAACTCAGAAAAAAAATTGATACCCTCAATCTTGACCGAAGAAAAAGATTATCTTATCATCAACAAACCCTGTGGATTATTGACTCATAACACTGAAAAAGAAAACTATTCTTTAGCGGAATTTTTATCAAAAAAATACCCGGAAATCAAAAAAGTTGGGGAAGATAAATTACGACCCGGCATAGTTCACCGTTTGGATAAAGAGGCTTCGGGATTGCTGGTGGTAGCCCGCAATCAAAAAATGTTTGAATTTTTGAAACAACAATTTAAAGACAGAACCGTTGACAAAGAATATTCCGTTTTAGTTCACGGAAAAGTTTCCGCAGATACAGGGATCATCGATTTTCCTCTGGATAGGTCCAAAAACAACGATCGTATGGCCGCCATGCCCAAAATAGTAAGCGGACTTGAAAACGAGGAAGGTAAGAAAGCTTTAACTGAATTTTGGGTTGAACAAAAATTTGTCAATTTTTCTCTACTCACGGTAAAAATTCATACCGGCCGTATGCATCAAATCCGCGCTCATTTCTTGGCTTATAATCATCCGGTGGTCGGAGACCCTCTTTATTTCCAGAAAAAGCAAAAACGACGCTGGGATGAAGAATTGGGTCGTTTGTTTTTACATTGTTTCAAGTTAGAATTTACGGATTTAGAGGGTAATAGACGGAAGTTTGAAATACCGCTACCCAAAGAGCTGGAGGAATTTTTGAAAAAACTAAAATAAAATTTTTAATTAATAATTAAAAATTGCAAAATTATGAACAAAACCGGCTTACTCATTATCATCTCCGCCCCATCCGGCAATGGCAAGGATGCTGTTATTGAGGCTCTATTAAAAATTATTCCGGGTTCAGCCAGGTTTATCACAACCACTTCCCGACCGCCGCGCCCCGGCAACCAGGAAGGAGTGGATTATTATTTTATTTCCAAAGAAGAATTTGAAAATAAAATAAAAAATAACGAATTTTTGGAATATAATTTTTACGCCGATAATTACTACGGAACCGAAAAAAACATTTTGAAAAAATTTCTGGAAAAAAATAAAATCGTCTTTTTAAACATGGATGTTAATGGCAAACACAATTTGGATAAAGCCAAAGTTAAAAACCTTTCTATTTTTCTATTACCGGACAGCCTGGAAATCCTCAAAAATCGCATTCGCCTTCGTGGCGGTGTCAGTGAAGAATTGATAGAAGAACGTATGAAAATCGCTCAAAATGAAATAAATAACTCCTCTGATTATGATTATAAAGTGGTAAACGAAGACGGAAAATTGGCCGAAACTATCGATAAATTAGCCAAAATCATAAATTCAGAATTGATTAGGGACTGAAATATTGACAAAAAAAGAAAATTGGGCTACGATAATAGCACTTTATTAATATTCAACGTTTAACATATG